>JAMPYE010000155.1 GCA_023700825.1 Thermoanaerobaculia bacterium
GATCAAGATCAAGAAGGACGCGAAGTCGGGATCGTACGTGATCACGGGCTTTGCACAGACCTCGGCAACCGGCAAATGAGGCGAGGCTCGCACGTGGCATTTCGGATGTCGGATTTCGGATTTCGGATTTCAAATCCGACACCCCGCGCCGCCCGGCTAGTGCAAGTCGCTCATCGCTCTTCCTCCTTTCGGTTGAAGACATCCCCGCTCCCGTACTCACAAATTCCAAATCCGAAATCCGAAATCCGAAATCCGAAATCGGTCTCCTAGCCATGCCTAAACTCCGAAACCGCTCCCACCACCCCGTTCTCGTCATCGGCACGGGCATCGCCGGCCTAACTTCGGCCTGGGTGCTCGCGCAGGCTGGTGTGAAGGTCCTCCTGGTCACGAAGACGTCCGATCCCGCCGACTGCAACACCTTCTGGGCGCAGGGGGGGATCATCTACAAGGGGACGAACGACTCGGCGGCGAAGCTGATCGAGGACATCATCCACGCCGGCGCCGAGCTCTCGAACGAGGAGGCGGTGCGCGCTCTCGCGATCGACGGGCCGAAGGTCGTGCGCAAGCTGCTCATCAACGAGATGAAGGTCCCCTTCGACAAGACGGACGAGGGAGAGCTCGACCTCACGCAGGAAGGGGCGCACTCGGTCTCGAGGATCATTCACGCCGGCGACGCGACGGGGCGCGCGATCGAGATCTCGCTGCTCAACAAGGTCAAGAAGGAACCGAACATCCGGCTCCTCACCGACATGACTGCGATCGACCTGCTGACCACGCACCATCACCCGCGTGACATCCAGGTGCGCTACGGCCTCGCGAACGAGTGCGTCGGCGCCTACCTGCTCGACAATCGGACGCGCGAGGTCTACACGGTTTTCGCCGACTACACGGTGCTCGCCACGGGCGGCGCGGGGCAGATCTTCCTGCACACGACGAACACGAAGGCTGCCATTGGCGACGGCGTCGTGATGGCGCACCGCGCCGGCGCGCGCATCATGAACGCCGAGTACGTGCAGTTCCATCCGACCGCGCTCTACGACAAGAAGGCGAACCACTTCCTGATCTCCGAGGCGCTTCGAGGTGAGGGCGCCCGGCTGCGGAACCAGAAGGGCGAGTACTTCATGGAGAAGTACTCGCCGTCGCTTCGAGACCTGGCCCCGCGCGACGTCGTCGCCCGGGCGATCGTCGAGGAGATGACGGTCTCGAAGGACGACTTCGTCTACCTCGACCTCGCCTCGTCGTATAACGGCGACGAGCCGATTCCCGAACGCTTCCCGAACATCGCCAAGGCCTGCGCCGAGATCGGCGTCGACATCGAGTCCGAGCCCATCCCCGTAGTCCCCGCGGCTCACTACTTCTGCGGCGGCGTCCTCTGCAACACGTCAGGGGAGACCACGCTGCCGCGCCTCTACGCCATCGGCGAGACCTCGTGCAGCGGCGTCCACGGGGCGAACCGTCTCGCCTCGACCTCTCTGCTCGAGGGGCTGACGTGGGGATACCACGCCGCGCTATCGATCCGCGGCAAGCTTCACCGCGCGGGTCCCGAGGCCGGATCGGCGGGAAGAAGGAGCGCGTCCGTGCGCCGTTCGCCGATGCCCGGCATGGGCGTCCTCGGCTCCTCGGCGATCCAGAGTATTCCGGACTGGAAGCAGCCCGGATCGTTGAACCTGGAGGACCCCGCGCTGATTCTCCAGGACTGGACGACGATCCAGCACACGATGTGGAACTACGTCGGAATCGTACGCACCTACGAGCGCCTCAAGCGCGCGTTCGCCGACATGCGCGAGCTCGGCAACCGCCTCACCAAGTTCTACCATGAGTCCCCCGTTTCGAAGGACATCATCGAGCTGTTCCACGGCCAGAACATGGCCGCGATCATCGCCCAGGCAGCGCTGAAGAACCCGGAGTCGAGAGGGGCGCACTTCAGGAAAGAGTGAGCGCAGAAGGCGAACGGCGAGAGGCGAGGAGCAGACAGGAGTTTCCCGATCGTCTGCCCCTCGTTCGGATTCCTGAACGGTCTCTCCCCTCGAAATGCCCCCGTTCCGGCTTTTCGCCTCTCGACTCTCGCCTTTCGCCCCGCTTTTGTGACAGCCAACACTAGCGAAACCTCCCCCGGTTCGCGATGATGCTCGCCGGAGATCAGCCCTGCCGACCATGGCCCAGTACGGTTCCGGGGCAGGATTCAGGGCAATACGGAGGAGACCAATGAAACACTTCGCACTGGCGATCGCGATCGCCGCAACGTTTACCAGCTGCGCGAAGAGCGCCGAGAAGTCGGCCGAGCTTCCCGCCAACCCGCCGGCAGCGACTGCCAGCCAGCCCGCTGCCGCCCCAGCGGCGAACCCGGGCGCCATCACGGGGAAGGTCCTCGAGACGATGAACTCGGGAGGCTACTCGTACATCCGCCTGCAGACCGCGAGCGGAGAAGTCTGGACCGCGGTCACCGAGGCGAAGATCGAGGTCGGTTCGACGCTCACGGTAACGCCGTCGATGACGATGACCGACTTCGAGTCGCCGACGCTGAACCGCAAGTTCGATTCGATCGTCTTCGCGACCCTCGGAAGCGCGCCCGCCGCTGCTTCCGCGATGGGCGCGATGCCGGGAGCGATGGGAGGTTCCGATCCTCACGCAGGCGTGAAGACCGACGACCCGGCCATCGATCCGAGCAAGCTCAAGGTCGCGAAGGCCGAAGGTCCCGACGCGAAAACGGTCGAGGAGATCTGGGCCCAGAAGGACGCGCTCAAGGGCAAGCGAGTCGTCGTCCGCGGCGTCGTCGTGAAGTACTCCTCGAACATCATGGGCAAGAATTGGATCCACCTGCGCGACGGTTCGGGCTCGGCCGAGAAGCAGACCGACGACATCACCGTGACCACGAATTCGGTCGCGGCGAAGGGCGACACGGTCGTCGTGACCGGTACGCTGGCCACGGGCGTCGAAATCGGTGCGGGCTACAACTACGCCGCACTCATCGAAGACGCGAGCGTCGCGAAGTAGCCGATTCCTTCCCGCATCGCATGCAGGGGCACGGCATGCCGTGCCCCTGCCGCACTCTCAGTCCACGCTGTCCAGCAGCTTCAGGAACTGATCGTACGGAAGCGCCTGCCACGTCTCCACGCTGACCGCACCCTCCGAACGTGAGATCAGCGCCACGCGCTGCGCCGACTCGGGCGTGTCGGCCTCGAACACGTCCATGAAGTCGTACGGCCCGAAGATTGCGTAGTGCGCCTTGAACTTCACCCCGGGGACGCGCTTGCGCACCTTCTTGAGCCACTCCCTGCCCATCTTCTTCCGGCCTTCGGAGCTCTCGAGCGCCCCGGCCGCGAGCCGCGTCATCAGGACGTACATGGCCATGCGTCACCTCCGTGCAGACACGAATACGTCCGCGGCAGCCGACATGCAGCCTCATGCGTCACACGCCCCGCGTGATCCCGGCGCACATCACGACGGGCGCCGTTTCATGTTGTAATACGCGCGGAATGCACGACGAGAGAATCCTTTCCGCGGAGCCGGTCGACGACGATCAGGTCGTGGAGCTGTCGCTCCGCCCCCGGCTGCTTCGCGAGTACATCGGCCAGCAGAAGGTCAAGGACAACCTCGAGATCTCGGTCGCGGCCGCGCGCAACCGGCGTGAGGCGCTCGACCACGTTCTGCTCTTCGGCCCGCCGGGCCTCGGCAAGACGACGCTCGCGAACATCATCGCCAACGAGATGAACGCCGGCATCAAGACGAGCTCAGGCCCGGTGATCGAAAAGGCGGGCGACCTCGCCGCGATCCTGACGAACCTCGAAGACGGCGACGTCTTCTTCATCGACGAGATCCACCGCCTCGCGCCGCAAATCGAGGAGATCCTCTACTCGGCGATGGAGGACTTCCGCCTCGACGTCATCATCGGGCAGGGCGCCGGCGCGCGCACGGTGAAGATCGAGATCCCGAGGTTCACGCTCATCGGTGCGACGACCCGCGCGGGGCTTCTCACCCCGCCGCTGCGCGCGCGCTTCGGAATCGTCCACCGCCTCGACTTCTACGACGTCGACTCGCTGACGGTGATCGTCGAGCGTTCGGCCGACATTCTCGGCATCGCGGCGACGAAGGAAGGTGCGGTCGAGATCGCGAGACGCTCGCGCGGCACGCCTCGAATCGCGAACCGCCTCCTGCGGCGCGTCCGCGACTACGCCGAGGTACGACATGACGGAAAAGTCGGACTCGACGTCGCGCAGGCAGCGCTGAAGATGCTCGAGGTCGACGACTACGGCCTCGACGAGATCGATCGCAAGATCCTGGTCGCCATCATCGAGCGCTTCGGGGGAGGTCCCGTCGGCGTCGGCTCCATCGCGTCGTCGATCGCCGAGGACAAGGGAACGATCGAGGATCTCTACGAGCCCTACCTGATCCAGATCGGCTTCCTGCAGCGCACCCCGCGAGGCCGCGTCGCCACGGCGCAGGCCTACGAGCATCTCGGCTACACCGGCCGCGCAGGCGCGGCCCCGCCGCAGAACAAGCTGTTTTAGGCGAAAGGCGAGAGCAACCATTACTGCTCTCTCGTTCGTCCTTCGAGCGGGCTGCCTCCTGCCTGCTCTCGCCTGTCGCCTCTCGCCTACGTCCTCGTCGTCGGCACCCGCGGAAGCGTGACCGCGATCGCGGTGCCGCGGTCGGGAGCCGAGTCGACGTCGATTCGCCCTCCGTGCTCCTGGACGATGCGAAACGAGATCGCCATGCCGAGTCCCGTGCCCGTCGGGAAGTTCGTTCGGAAAGGCTGGAACAGCGCGCGTTGCTCGTGATCGGCCATGCCCCGGCCGCTATCGGAAAAGACGATCCGGATCCCGTCCTCTTCCGTGGCGGTCGTCACGCGGAGGAAGCCTCCGAGTGGCATCGCCTGGATCGCGTTTCTCGCAATGTTCCAGAAGACCTGGCGGATCTGGTCGGGGTCGCCAACGATCACGAACTTCGGCGGATCGAGCGAGCGCTCGATCGCGTGCTCGGCGCCCAGCTCGAGAGAATTCGAAAGCAGATCGAGCGTCTCGGAGAGGCTCGCGACGACGTCGAACTCGAGCGCGCGCCGCTCGCTCGGGCGGACGAACTGCAGGAAGTCCTGGATCGATTTGTTGAGCCGGTCCGATTCCTTGAGGATGATCGACATGAGCCGCTGCTCCTGCGGCGTGAGGCGCTCGGACTTCTTGAGCACCTGCACCGATCCCGCGATCGCAGCGAGCGGATTGCGGATCTCGTGCGCGATGCCTGCCGACAGCTCGCCGACTGCCGCCATCCGGTCCTTGAGCCGAAGCTGGTCCTCGAGCCGCTTCACGTCGGTCAGGTCCTGAAAAATGATGCTGATGCCGGCCGGCTGGCCGTCGAGCGTGTTGAGCGGCGTGACGGCGTAACCGATGGTGACTGGCTCGCCGCCGCGCAGGTAGTTCTCCGTCTCGCCGCGGATGACGCGGCGCGTGAGCATGGCGTCGCGCAGCCGCTCCCAGTCCTCTTCCGGAAAGAGCGCGAGATCGGCGAGCGGCCGCCCGACGAGCTCGACGGCCGGGCACGCCAGGATTTCGCACGCGGACGGGTTCGCGAACGAGATGACCCCGGTCGGGGCCACTGTGAGCAGGCCCGACGGGATCGACGCGATCACGTTGTCGTTGAGTACCTTGAGTTGTGCGAGGTTTCTTCGGTTCGCGTCGAGCTCGATCGACGTCTCGCGGAGCTTCTCCGAGACGAACGAAGTCAGGAGCGCGGTCGCGTAGAAGCCCGCGAAGTTCGTCGCCATGTTCAGGTAGAGCCTGAACGACGAGAAGGGCGTCATCGAAAAGAGCCCCTGCTCGGGAACGGGGATGATGCCGTAATAGAGCAGATCGCCGAGTCCGGCGTAGAGGATCACGCACGCGGAGGCGGTGAGCAGCCCTCCGCGACGGTACAGGAGCATCGAAGCCGTGATGATCGAGACCAGGTAGAGGAACGAGAACGGCGAATCGAGGCCGCCCGTGAAGTAGACGAGCAGCGTCTCGACGAAGAGATCCCCCGCGATCTGCACCGAGAGGTTGAGCGTCCGGTCGGGAACCAGCGAGCCGACCACGAGGTAGCCGATCGTGAGCGCGTAGGTGAGGCCCGCGACGAGGTAGAGGTAGTTGATCGGGAGGAGCTGGTCGGTCGTGAACTGGACGATGAGAACGACGACCAGCAGGGTGGTGACCGCGACGATGCGGACCGCGATGAGTGTGCGAACCTCGGGGAGAATTCGGAACATCGTCAGGCCGCCGACCGCGGCGGGCGGGGGGCGCCGTGCGCCTCCCGCCCTTCCGGAGCGGAGTGTCTCGCGCCGCCGATCAGCCGACCTGGCCGATCAGGGCGAACATCGGCATGTACATCGCGATGACGATGCCGCCGATCGCGACGCCGAGAAACGCGATGAGCAAGGGCTCGAGCAGCTTCATGAGGCCCGCGACCGCGGTGTCGACCTCGTCCTCGTAGAAGTCCGCGATTTTCGCGAGCATCGCGTCGAGCGCGCCGGTCTGCTCGCCGACCGCGATCATCTGGACGACCATCGAAGGGAACACCTCGGTGTCGGCGAGAGGCTCGCTGATCGTCTTGCCTTCCTCGACCGACTTCCGGGTCGCCATGAGGGCGTCTTCGATGACCGAGTTGCCTGCGGTGCGCGCGGTGATTTCGAGGCCTTCGAGAATCGGTACGCCCGAGGACGTCAGCGTGGCGAGCGTGCGGCAGAAGCGCGCGACGGCGATCTTGCGAAGCAGCAGGCCGAGAATCGGCGCCTTCAGCATCAGGCCGTCGAGCACCCGCTTGCCCTTGTAGGTCGCGTGATAGCGCTTGATCGCGATCCACCCTGCGACCATCACGCCGCCGATCAGCCACCAGAAGTCGTTGATGAAGTACGAGAGCTTCATGACGAAGACGGTCGGTCCGGGAAGCTCGGCGCCGAGGCCTTCGAACAGTGCGGCGAAGACGGGGATGACCTTCCAGAGGATGACGATGATGACGATGACGGCGATCGAGATGACGGCGACCGGGTAGATCATCGCCGACTTGACCTGGGCGTTGAGCTTGACGGCCTTCTCGATGTACATCGCGAGCCGCTGGAGGATCGTGTCGAGAATACCGCCCGCCTCTCCGGCGGCGACCATGTTCGTGTAGAGGTCGTTGAACACCTTCGGGTGCTTGCGCATCGCGTCGGCGAGCGTCGACCCCGACTCGACCTCCTGGCGGATCGTCAGCAGCGCGCGCTGGAACGCCTTGATCTCCTGCTGCGACCCGAGAATCTCGAGACACTGGACGAGCGGAAGACCGGCGTCGATCATGACCGAGAACTGGCGCGTGAAGATCGCGACGGCCTGCTGGGGAACGTTGCCTCCCCACTTCGGAAGGGCAAGCTCCTTGCCCTTCTCCTTGACCGCGGTGACGACGATCTGCTGCCGCCGAAGCGCGGCAATCGCAGCGTCCTTGTTGTCCGCCACGAGTTGGCCGCTCGTGTCCTGGCCGTTCTTCCCCTTGCCTTTCCATTCAAACGTAGGCATCTCCACCTCCCAATGCCGCGGACCGTGCCGCGCGTCGCCAGCCCCTGCCGGCCTGGATTACGAGGGACGAGGCCTTGCACCGGCCGCCTGCGGCGACCCTCCCGGCTGCAAGGCTCCCGCGCCGCGGGAAATCATCTCCTGGAGCTCGTCGGCGTTCGACGAGCGACTCAGCGCCGTGTCGAGCGTGATCGCCTTCTTGAAGTACAGCGTGGCCAGCGACTGATTGAACGTCTGCATCCCGTACTTCGCCTGGCCCGTCTGCATCATCGAGTAGATCTGGTGCACCTTGTCCTCGCGGATCAGGTTTCGGATCGCCGAGTTGGGCACCAGGATCTCCATCGCCATCGCGCGCCCCTTGCCGTTGGCGCGGGAGAGCAGCGACTGGCAGAGGATCCCCTCGAGAACGAACGAGAGCTGCGCGCGAATCTGCGGCTGCTGGTGCGCGGGAAAAACGTCGACGATACGGTTGATCGTCTGCGCGGCAGAGTTCGTGTGCAGCGTGCCGAAAGTCAGGTGGCCCGTCTCCGCGATGCGCAGCGCCGACTCGATCGTCTCGAGGTCACGCATCTCGCCGATGAGAACGACGTCGGGATCCTGTCGCAGCGCGCTCTTGAGCGCGTTCGCGAACGAATGCGTGTCGGCGTGCAGCTCGCGCTGGTTCACCACGCACGCCTTGTGCGAGTGAAGGAACTCGACCGGATCCTCGATCGTGATGATGTGCTCGTGCCGCTCCTTGTTGATCTTGTCGATCATCGCGGCCAGAGTCGTCGACTTGCCCGACCCCGTGGGGCCGGTCACCAGGACCAGCCCGCGCGGCTTCTTGCAGATCTCCTCGACCACGGGCGGAAGCCCCAGCTCCTTGAAGCCGAGGATCTCGTAGGGAATCTGCCGGTAGACCGCGGCGACCGCGCCGCGCTGGTTGAAGATGTTTCCGCGGAAGCGGGCGAGCCCCTTGATCCCGAACGAAAGGTCGAGCTCGAGGTTCTCCTCGAACCGGTGCTTCTGCGCGTCGGTGAGGACCGAATAGGCGAGCTGTTTCGTCTCCGGCGCGGTCAGCGGCGGCATGTCCAGCGGAGTGAGCTTGCCGTCGACACGGATCTGCGGGGCGGAATTCGTCGTGACGTGGAGGTCGGATCCGCCTCTCTCCACCATCGTCTTGAGCAGTTGATGCAGAGTCGCAGCCATCCCCGGGTCTCCTCAATCGAGGGACGCCTCCGAACCGTCAAAGGACGGTTTCGCGGACGACTTCCTCGATGGTCGTGATTCCTTTCATGATTTTATACAACCCTGAGCGTCGCAGCGTAAACATTCCGCCTTCGACCGCCCGGCGCTTCAACTCGATCGCCGACGCTCCCGACAGGACCATCTCCCGCAGCTCGTCGGTCATCACCATCACCTCGACGAGTCCGACGCGCCCCTTGTAGCCCGTCGCCCCGCACTTGTCGCACCCGCGTCCCTTGTACACCTTGAACGAGGTCGCGATCTCCTCTTTCGTATAGCCGATGTTCGCCAGCGCCTGCGGCGTGAGCTCCACTTCTTCCTTGCAGCTGACGCAGATCCTGCGCACCAGTCGCTGGGCTGCGATCAACTGGACCGAGGTGGCGACCAGGAACGGCTCGATGCCCATGTTCATCAGGCGGTTGATCGTCGA
>JAMPYE010000002.1 GCA_023700825.1 Thermoanaerobaculia bacterium
GGAAAGTAGACGAGCGGGGCGACGAGCAGGGCGCGAACGACGCGTCCCGCGTTTTCCGAGCCCGCGCCTCCGGAGGCGAGAGTGGCGATCGCCAGCGCGCCGAAGACGAGGGCGAGCGGCAGACCTCCCGTCCGTCCTCCGAGCGCGATCGCGACGACAGCGGCGATGGCCGGGACCGCCGCTGCAACGGCCAGGGACACTCCCCGAAAACGTGTGCGCGCCAGTTGAACCAGCGCCCAACCCAGGAGCACGATCGAGAGGAACAGCAGCAGCTGCGCCGCCCCCGACGGGAGGATCTTCTCGGGGAGCGGCGTGACGCGCGCGTTGGCCGTGATGTTCGCCACGAGTCGCTGGAAGGCGACCGCGGCGGGAACGGCGACGACCAGGGGCATCGCCGCCAGGACGCGGTTTCCGCTCGTGCGCGCGAGGCGCGCGAGAAGGAAGACGATCCAGAACAGTGCGAGCGCTGTCGCGGCGAGGTCGAATGGCGACGCCATGAACGGGCCGGCGAAGCGGGAACCGAAGGACTCGAAGCCGAATACGGGATCGTCGGCGCCTCCCCCGCGAACGCCGAGAAGGGCGACGCGAACGGCTGCGATCGCGATCGCTGCGCAGAGCGCGTCGACGGGAAGGCCGGCGCCGGCGTCCCGGCGCGCGAAGAAGAGCGCCAGCGCGGCGAAGGCGAGGGCCGCGATCGCGGCGGCGGTCGAGCGTCCGGCCGCGCGGATCTCCCCGAGGACGACCGTCTTCAGTTCGGGGGTCAGGTCGAGGAACAGCCTGCGCTCGTTGCCCAGCCTGAATCGGCGCGATCCGGGCGGCAGCGGTGTCGAGCCGTCGTTGAAGGCCGAAGCGGAAATCCAGCCGCTTGGTTTTCCGAGCAGCGTGGTCGCGGGGTCGGTGCCGGCATTCTTGATTCGCCGGAAGACGAGAACCTCGAGCTCGTTGGCGCCCGACCCGACCTTGCGGGTCTCGAAGACCTGGACGCCGGTGACGGAAAACGAGGGAGAGCCGGGCCCGATGCGACGCGGCTCGTCGCCCCACCATGCGATCAGCTTTCCGGAGGCCGATATGCGCGCGCCGCGCCGGGGGAGGACGAGCTCGCGGCCGAGCAGGTCGAACATCGCGAGGCGGTCGGACGCAGCGATTCCGCGAAGTCCGGTTGCGATCCGGTCGGCGTCGGCACCGAGCGACTGCTCGATGGAGTCGATCCTCACCGCGACGAGCTGAGCACGCGCTGTGAGGCGCGCCGTCGATGCCGCGTCGAACGTGCGATCGATGCGCTCCACGGCAACCGCGGTGACGAGCAGGGTCGCTCCCGTTGCGGCGATTGCGAGGGAGAAGAGGCGCAAAAGCCGGGAAGTTGCCAGAACGGCGGCGAGAGCGGCGAAGGCTAGAGCGGATGCCGCGTACGCGATTCCGAGGCCGTGCAGTGCGAGGGTCGCGAGTGCGAGCCCTGCCGCTGCGCCCGCCGCGGCGAGCGATGCCTTCTCACGCGGCGTGCGCCGGTTGTCCCTCTCGCTCACGTCCCTCACTCGCCATGCGCGGCGCCGTGCGGGCCGCGAGATTCAATCCGACCTCGCGCGGGCCTCAGCGGCCGGCCGAGCGGATGGAGATGATCGACCAGCGGCCGCTCTTCTCCTGCAGGATCACGTAAACCTCGCGCTCCTCGGACGCTCCGCCCGGGCTGATCCGCCAGCTGCCCTTGATGTGGTACTGCTTCTCGGCGCTGACCTTGCGCGCGCTGTTCTGTTCGAAGCCGGAAGGCGACGCCTTGCGGAAGACGTCATCGAGCACGAGCGCCGCCTGGTCGGGTCCGAAGAAACCCGAGCGCTCCGCGAGCCCGGGGAACTGGAGCTCGATCTTGTCTCCGTCGCCGATTCCCGCGACCAGCGGACCGCTGTCCCCCTTCTCGAGGGCCGATCCGATTGCAGTCATGGCGTTGTCGAGATCGCCGTAGCCTCCGGCGAACGCAGCGACTGGAGCAAGTATCAGGGCGAAAGCGACAGCAATGGCTCGAAGCATTGGATTCTCCCGCCCATCATAACTCCGCAGGACGTCCGGATGTTTCGGGGAGAGAGATTTGGGCCCGATGGCCCACGACAACGGTGGCTGAAGGAGTGGCGACTCCGGGAACGTCACAGGTTCGTGTGCGGAAACCGGAATGAAGAATGTCGAATGAAGAATGAGAAATGAAGAAGTAGGCCGAGTCCGCAGTCCCTTCAGCACCGTCCGGTCGCGGTCTCGCTCCCGGCGGCTTCATTCTGCATTCCGCATTTGACATTCTTCATTTCGGGTTCCGGGCGTCGACATTGCGGGGGATTCAAGCCGGATGTCGTAACGTCATCCGCGTCGCATCGCCTCGAAGTCCTCCGGCAGCCGCGACTCGACGACGAGTGGCTGGCCGGTCGCGGGGTGGATCATTTCGATTCTGCGGGCGTGGAGCATCGGGCGCCCGCGGTCGCGGTCGCCGTAGAGCCAGTCGCCGACGAGCGGGTGGCCGATCGCCGAGAGGTGGACCCGGATCTGGTGCGTCCGGCCGGTCAGAAGGTGGATCTCGACGAGCGAATGCGCGTCGCCTGGCTCGAGAGGGATGATCCGGGTCAGGGCGCGCTTTCCCTCGTCACGCACGCCAAAGTTGATCGCGCCGATGCGTGCGAGCGGCGCGTCGACGAGCTGCGGCTCCGCGAGACGGCCGACGCAGAACGCGGCGTAGATCTTCCTGATCCGCTTCGTCTCGAACTGCCGTGTGAGGCGCACGTTCATCTTCGACGACTTCGAGAAGAAGATGACGCCGGTGGTGCCGCGGTCGAGCCGCTGGAGGAGACACGTCTCCTCGCCCTTCGCGCCGAGGTAGTCGCGCACCAGGTCGAGCAGGATCGGCTCCTCCTGGTCGTACCCCCTCTGCACGACGATCCCCGCGGGTTTGTCGATGAAGAGGAGGAACTCGTCCTCGTGGAGGATGGTGAGCGTGGGGGGCATGGGGGCGTATTTGGTTGTTAGTTGTTAGTTTTTAGTTGTTAGAAAGCAGAGATTGACGACGGAGATGGCGGTTAGGGCGTTAAGACGCCCTGAAGTTAGAAGTTAGAAGTTAGAACGATGAATGTTGAATCCAGAATTGTCCTCTTTCTGGATTCAACATTCATCGTTCTAACTTCTAACTTCAGGAAGTGCGTGTCTAACAACTAACAACTAACAACTACCCCTCCCTACTCGTACAACAGCCACTCCTGCCGCGTCGCCGCAAACGCCGCAGCCTCGGTGCGGCCTTCGCGGATCCAGGCGTCGAGATCGCCTTCCTCATCGACGATGACTCGGTAGGCCGGGTCGCCGGTGAGCAGGTCGATCGCGGGGTGATCGCTTACGTATTCGTAGACCTCGCGGCGCCAGGCGAAGGCGTCGGGGTCCTGATCGCGCGCGACCTTGATGCACCACAGGCCCGTGCGGTAAGGCTCGAAGCTGTCGCGGTCGGTCACGTGAAGCTGCACGCCGCCGCAGACCTTGCCCGCGTGCTTCTGAAACGTCGGTTTGAAGTAGTGCGGACGGAAGGCGACGCCGGGAAGTTCGAGCGCGTTCAGGTCGGCGGCGAGCGTGAACGGGTCGAGCCAGGGCGCGCCCCAGATCTCGAACGGCCGCGTCGTGCCCCGCCCTTCGGAGAGGTTGGTCCCTTCGACGAGGCACATGCCGGGATAGACGGTCGCCGTGTCGGGGGTCGGCATGTTCGGCGACGGAAGCACCCAGGGCAGCCCCGTGTCGTTCCACCACATCGAGCGGGTCCACCCGCGCATCGGCACGACGTGGAGGTCGATCTCGAGCCGGTCGTGCTTCTCGAAGAAGAGCGCGAGCTCGACCGCGGTCATGCCGTGCCGCACCGGGAGCGGGTACATGCCGACGAAGCTCGCGTAGTCGGGGTCGAGAACGTTCCCTTCGACCGCGAGACCGCCGAGCGGGTTGGGCCGGTCGAGCACGACGACGCGGAGCTTCTTCCGCGCTGCGACGCGCATGCAGAGTGCCATCGTGCAGACGAAGGTGTAGTAACGCGAGCCGACGTCCTGCAGATCGATGACGAGGGCGCTGAGCCCGTCGAGGTCGCTCTCCGCGGGCGAGAGCTCGTCGAAAGTCTTTCCGTAGAGCGACTTCACGTCGAGTCCGGTGAGAGGGTCGATTGCGTGCTCGACGTGCGCCATGTCCTGCGCCTCGCCCCAGATGCCGTGCTCGGGGCCGAACAGCGCGGCGAGCGTCCATCGATCGTCGTCGATCAGGAGCTCGGCGGCGTGACGGAAGTCGCTCGTGATCGCCGCATGATTCGTCACCAGCCCGAGGCGCCGTCCGACGATCGGGGCCGGGTCTTCGAGCAGGGCTTCGAGCCCCGTGAGAACTCTCGTGTCGCGTTTCACTTTGATGCTCCGGGATGATCTTCGACGTGCGCTCCCTCGAGGAGAACGAGAGTGTGGCCGAGCAGGTGGACCACGGCCTCGAGATTCTCGATCGCTCCCTTCGGGCTTCCCGGGACGTTGACAATCAGCGCGTTGCCGCGCGTCGCGGCCTGCGCGCGGGAGAGGGTCGCGAGCGGGGTCTTCTCGAGCGAGCGCATCCGCATCAACTCGCCGAAGCCGTCGATCCGCCGGTCGGCAACGCGCATCGTCGCCTCCGGCGTGACGTCCCGCGGCGCAATCCCGGTTCCTCCGGTCGTCACGACGAGCCGCCTCTCGCCGATGTCGATCGCCGAGGCGATCGCGTCGGAAATCTCCTGCACGGAGTCGGGGACGATCTCGACGCGATCGACCCGGAACCCGTGCCGTTCGAGGAACTCGCGTACCGCCGGGCCGGAGCCGTCGGTGCGCTCACCGCGGACGGCGGAATCGCTGCAGGTGATCACGCGGGCCTTGATGCCTGGTTTGTCCATGTGCGGTCAATTCTTGCACAGGCGAAAGGCGAGAGGCGAAAGGCGAGAGGCAGGCCATTGGCCTTTGGCCTGCCTTTCGCCTACTTCGCCGTCGAGAACGTAGCCGCGTCGATTCGCGCGACCTGCTCCTGAGACAGGTCGACGAGCATCGCGCGAGCGCTGTCGAGTGCGTGCTCGATCCGGCTCGCGCCGGGAATCGGAACGACGGTCGCCCCTTTTGCGCGCGTCCAGGCGAGGGTCACGGCTGCGGGGGAGACGCCGAGCTCGCGGCCGATCGCGACGAGCGCAGGGATCGAGCCGATCCGCGCCGAGAGCCGCTTCCCGCCGAGCGGGCTGTACGCGAGAAACGTGATGCTTGCGCGCGCGCACTCTTCGATGACTCCCTCGTCCGCGGCTTCGCGGAACCAGGGACTGAATCGGTTCTGCACGGAGACGATCGGGACGATCGTCTGGGCCGAGCGAAGCTGGGCCACCGAGACGTTGCTCAGGCCGACGTGCTCGATCTTCCCTTCGTCGCGAAGGCGCGCCAGCTGCTCGACGCTCGTCTCGAAGACGATATCGGGATCGGGCGAGTGGAGCTGGTAGAGCGTGATCTTCTCCGTGCGAAGCGCGCGAAGGCTCGCCTCGCAGGCGCGGCGGAGCGATCGCGGCGAGCCGTCGCAATGCCAGGCGCCTTTCGGCCGCCGCAGCCCTCCCTTCGTGGCGACCACGATCCCTTCGCGGTCGTCGCGCTCCTCGAGCACCGACGCGATCAGGGCCTCGTTGTGGCCGATGTCGTCGTCGTCGATGCAGTAGACGTTCGCTGTGTCGATCAGCGTCATCCCGGCGTCGATTGCCGCATGGAGCACCCGCCGTGCGACCGCTTCGTCGGGACGTCCCTGGATGGAGAGAGGCATCGCCCCGAAGCCGTGGATCGGGATCGCGATTCCGGTCGTGCTGAGCTCGGTGGTTCTCACGCTCGATTCCTCACTCGAACCCCGGCGGCACGCGCCGGTGGAACGCGGTGGTCGTCTGCAGTTGTTCGCCTAACGCGATGACGTCGCGGTCGGCGAGCGGCGCGCCGACGATCTGGATCGACGTCGGCAGGCCGTGCAGCCCGGTGCCGTTCGGCATCGCGATCGCGGGGGCGCCCGCGAGATTCATCCCGCCGATCACCGACGGCCCGCTCTTCACCCCGGGGTATGCGTCGCGGAACTTCACGTCGACCGGCGGCGCGACCGTGGCGCGCGACGGCGCAGCGAGCATCGTCACTTTCGTCGTGAGCAGCTCGACGAGCGCGGCGCGGATTTTCTTCCGGACGCGCATCGCGCGAAGGTAGTCGACCGCGAGCGTCGCCGCTCCCTCGTAGCCGCCGATGTGGTCGGCCGCGCAACGGAGCTCCTTCGCTTTTCCGGAAACGAGCAGGTCCTCGAACGCGCTCGCGCCCTCGGCGTCGACGATCGTCGAGACGACGGGGCCGTAGGGAAGGTCGGGCAGCTCGATCTCGACGAGCTCGTGACCGAGCGCCTCGAGCGCCTTCATCGACGCTTCGAAGTTCGCGCGAACCTCGGCCTGCACTCCCTCGTACGACGCCTCGATCACTCCGATTTTTCGTTTCGCCCGCTGGGGCTTCGCGCCCCAGGCGAGCTTCGCGGGAAGCGAGCTCTCGTCCTTCGGGTCACGTCCGGCGATGACGCCCATGACGAGCGCGCAGTCTGCAGCAGATCGCGTCATCGGCCCGAGCTTGTCGAGCGTCCAGGCGAGCGCCATCGCGCCGTGGCGGCTGACGATGCCGTAGGTCGGCCGGAAGCCGGTGACGCCGGAGAAGGCGCACGGGGTGATGATCGACCCCGAGGTCTCGCTGCCGATCGCGAACGGGACGAGCGCCGCGCTGACGGCCGCGCCCGGGCCGCTCGACGAGCCGCCCGACCAGTGCCCGGTGTTCCACGGCGACCTCCCGGGTCCGGTGAACGAAGCGTCGGCCGTGTCGTAGCCGAACCCGCCGGCGAGCTCGACCATCGCGAGCTTCGCGCAGAGCACCGCGCCGGCCTCGCCGAGGCGACGGACGACTTCGGCGTCGAAATCGAAGACCTGGCCCCGATACGGCTCGGCGCCCCAGGTTGTCGGGATGCCTCTCGTCGCCAGGAGGTCTTTTACGCCATACGGAATGCCGTGCAGCGGCCCGCGCCATTTTCCCTTCGCGATCTCCGCGTCGGCGCGGCGCGCTTCCGACTCGGCACGCTCGCGTGTGACCGTGACGACCGCGCCGAGGGCGGTGCCGTGCTTCTCGAGTCGATCGAGATAGAAGCGCGTCAGCTCGAGCGAAGAAACTTCGCGCTTCCTGAGCGCCGCGCCCAGCTCGGCGAGCGTCGCGTAGGGGCTCACGCTCATCGCGGGCCTCCTTCGGCGAAGAAGATGCTGTCTGGCTCGTCGGCGTTGGTGAGCGTGACCGAGTGCATCGACTTCATGTAGCCGGCGGTGTCGTCGAGGTCCTTCTCGATCGTCCGCGTGTCGTCGGCGGTGAGGTGTTTGCCGTACCGGGCGCGGAGCAGCGCCGTCTGCGCTTCCGACTGGCGCAACGCGTCGGAGCCGGGTGGAGGCGGGGCGGGCGCGGGAGTTGGGGCCGGTGCGGTCTGCGCGGTCGCGTCGGAGACGATCAGTGGGGCCGCCGCGATCGCTGTCGCGGCGAGTTTCGCGAAATCACGGCGTGTGCGTTTCATGGTGGGGAGATTGTGGCGCACGGGGGAGGCGAAAGGCGAGAGGCGAGGGGGCGAGGGTTGCCTAGTGTGGCGCAGGCACTCCTGCCTGCGCGTCGCCCCGCACAGCGGGGCGACCGTATTCTGTGGGATGAGCCGAAAGCGGCGGCGCTCCGCGCCGCGCGCAGACAGGAGTGTCTGCGCCACACGCGGTGGCGCTTTCGCACTCCAAATCAGAACTTCGAGATCACCTTCCCTGGCGGCGTGTTCTCGAGGAACATATTCAGCGCGGCGAGGACGACCTTCTCGTGATGTGCGCGGTCGCCGGCGGCGCCGGCGAGGTGGCCGACGGCGCAGCCTTCCCACGTCATTCCGCGCGGCGGGCGCGTCGACTCGCTCGCGGCCGGGTTCGCGCTGATCACGATCGTCGGCACGCCGCGCGACTCGATCTCGCGCGCGAGGTTCGAGATCGACCGGTGGCACGTCTCCGGGCAGCCCGCCATCAGGATTACCAGCTTCGTCTTCGACTTCTCGACGTTGTCCGCGATCTCGGGGAAGGTCTTCTCGTAGAGCTCCTTGAGCCGCGTCGTGAAGCCGTACGAGTAGTGCTTGTCGTTGACCGCGCCGATGACCCCTTTCGCCGCGAGCTCCTGGAGCGTCGCGAGCGGGAAGACGATGTTCGGGTCGCCGTCGGCCTCGGTGTGGTCGTAGTGATGGTGCGCGATCTTGAAATCGGCGACGTTCGCGTCACCCGCGATCACGCGGTAATCGATGTCGCCCGGATCCTCGGTCGCAAACGCTGCCTGGCCGGGCGCGTAGACGCCGGTCGCGCAGACGAGAGTCACCGTCGCGGAGGCGAGGTCTTTGTCGTACGGAGTGAAAGGGATGCAGCGTCGCGAGATATTGAGCATGGGGTTCGCTTTCGCAGAGGGATTTCGGGGCGGGCTCGTCGCCCGCCCCGTTTGGGTCATGAGATCCGGCGCGTGGACGCCGGAAGAGGCGATGTCAGGCGAGCTCGCGCAGCGTTTCGATGATCTGCGCGTTTTCAGGCTGCTCACCGATGTCATGGACGTCGATGTAGGCGACCTTGCCCTGTTTGTCGATGACGAAGATGGCGCGTTCGTTGATGCCCTTGTCGTCCATCCAGACCCCGTAGAGCTTCGCTACGTGCCCCTTCGGGTGGAAGTCGGCGAGCAAGGGATACGAGTTGATCCCGCCGAGTGATTTTGCGAATGCGACGTGACTGGGGATGCTGTCGACCGAAATGCCGAAGACCTCGGCATCATACCGCTCGAAGTCGGCGTGTTCCGCCTCGTACGAGGGCATTTGGACCGTTCAGACAGGGGTCCAGTCGAGAGGATAGAAAGCGATGACCACGTTCTTCTTGCCGTGGAAGTCGCTGAGTTTGACCTTCTCGCCGCCACGATGACCGGGAAGCTCGAAGTCGGGAGCCTTGTCGCCGACTTTGAGCGTCGCGGTCTTCGACGCGACGGAGGTCCTGCCTACCTTGACACTCATGGGAGGTCCTCCTTGGTTGAGATGACTGCAAGCAATGAGTGCGATGTCCACGTCCATCGCGGGAGCAGCAGCTCGCCAGCATGGATTCTATCGCACGAGAGCAGGCGATAGGCGAGGGGCGAGAGGCGAGGAGCAGGCCGAGTAGTGTCGGCGGAGGGGAAGAGGCAATTCTCAATTCCTCATTCCTCATTCGACATTCTTCATTTCGGTTTCCGCTCCTTCACCAGAACCGAAATTTCGAATGTCGAATGAGGAATGAAGAATGAAGAAAAGGGAAACGGCATGCTTCCAGCCAGTTCGGATCGAGGTCTTCTCTTGGCCGGATTTTCGGCCGGTACACTCCGCGGAGTAAAATCACCCCATCGGCACAATGGCGATCCCTGGCAACGGCGGTGACCGGCTCATCCTGGGCATGGCTGGCGGCGGAGACTTCCGGGTCATCGCGGCGCAGACCGCGGAGTCGCTCGAGCTGGCCCGGCTGCGGTGCGACCTGTCGCCGGTCGCGGCCGCGGCGCTGGGCCGCGCCCTTACGAGCGCGGTCCTGCTCGCGCGCCTCCTCGACAAGCAGGTTCCGGAACAGCACGTATCGCTCCGTCTCGAGGGAGGCGGCCCGATCGGCGGCGTGATCGCGGAAGCGACGATCGACGGGCGGATCCGCGGCTGTGTCGGGAACCCGCAGTACGAGGACACCGCGTGCGACGTCGGCCTCGCGGTCGGCTCCGGCGGCAACCTCACCGTGATCCGCAAGTCGCCGCCTCTGATGAAGCCCTACACCTCGCAGGTCCGGCTCGTCTCGGGCGAGATCGCCAAGGACGTCGCGCACTATCTCGCGACGAGCGAGCAGATCCCGACCGCGGTCCTGCTCGGCGTGCTGAATCGCCCCACGGGCGTGGCCTCCTGCGGCGGAATCGTGATCCAGGCCTTTCCGCACACGACCCCGGCGGAGATCGAGGCGATGGAGAAGGCGATCCTCGACGCGCCGCCGCTTTCGTCCCTTCTCGCCGAGCTGCCGATCCACGACGCCGTGGCCCGCGTCCTCGGCCCCGTCGGCTACAAGCAGCTCGATCCGTCGTTCGACATCCCGATCTCCTACCACTGTACCTGCTCGCGGGAGAAGGCGCTTCGGATGTATCGTTACTTTCCGCCGCAGGAGCTCGGCGAAATGATTCGCGAGGCGAGCGACACCGAGGCCGTCTGCCACTTCTGCGGCGCGAAGTACGTGTTCACGGCCGACGACCTGCTGGGCCTGGACGTTGGCGAAGGGAACTGACTCTTGAGAGGCGCGGCCGGATTCTCAATTCGGAACTCGCGTGTAACACCCGACCTATGAAAAGCGTAATCACCGGTTCCGGCATCGCACTTCCGCCTCACGTCGTCACCAACGATCAGCTGTCGCGGATCATGGACACCTCGGATGAATGGATCCGCACGCGGAGCGGCATCGAGCAGCGCCACTTCGCGGTGGCGGGCCAGGGCTCGGCGGAGCTCGGCTCGATGGCCGGCGAGGCCGCGATTCGCGACGCGGGACTGAAACCGGAAGACATCGACGTCGTCGTCTTCGCGACGATGACTCCCGACCATGTCCTTCCGGGCAACGGGCCGTTGCTGCAGAAACGGATCGGGCTTCGCCAGGTGCCGACGTTCGACCTCCGCCAGCAGTGCAGCGGCTTCCTTTACGGTCTCGACCTGGCCGACTCGCTCCTCCGGAGCGGCAAGTTCGAGCGGGTGCTGCTGGTGGGAGCCGAGACGCACAGCGGCTTCATGCCATGGGATCAGGGGTGGAAGGTCGTGCTGGGGCTGAGCGACGAGGAGCCGAGCGACGAGGAGAAGGCCTGGAACACGCTGTCGCGCGACCGGACGGTGCTCTTCGGCGACGCCGCGGGGGCGGTCGTGGTCGAGAAGCGCGAGAACGGCGCGGCGGGTCTGCTTCGCACTCGCCTCTACACCGACGGCGGAGGCGCCGAAGCGCTCACGATGCACGGTTCGAGCTTCAAGCAGCGCCCGTTCGTGACGAAGGAGCAGATTGCGGCCGGAGAGACGATCCCCGTGATGAACGGCCGCGAGGTGTTCAAGACCGCCGTGACCCTCATGCCCCAGGCGGTGCGCGACGTCTGCGCCGACGAAGGGCTGGCGGTGGCGGATCTCGATCTCGTCCTGATTCACCAGGCGAACCTCCGGATCATCGAGGGAGTGCAGAAGCAACTCGGGCTCCCCTCCGAAAAGGTGCCGCACAACATCGAGCGCTACGGAAACACCACCGCCGCGACGCTGCCCCTGCTCTTCCACGAGTGCAAACAGAACGGACTCGCAGGTCCCGGGAAACTGATCGCGTTCACGGCGCTCGGGTCGGGGCTGCACTGGGGAGCGGCGTTGTACCGGATGTGATGGTTGGGCGGGCGGAAACACAATGAATGCAGAACGCAGAATGCAGAACGATGAATGTAGAAATCGGAACCGAAGGCAGCCACTGCCACGGGTTCCCTTTCTACATTCATCGTTCAGCATTCAGCATTCATTGTTTTCTTCCGTTTCGTTGATCCCAAACTGCCCCTCAGATAGACTCCCGCCCCTATGACGGACAAGCTTTCCTACCGCGACGCCGGGGTCGACATCGACGCGCAGGACGAGGCGCTTCGCGAGGTTCGGCGCATCGTCAAGAAGACCTACACGCCCGGCGTGATGTCGGACATCGGCTCGTTCGGCGGCCTCTTCCGCGGCTCGTTCCCGGAGATGCAGGCGCCGATCCTCGTTTCGTCGGCCGACGGCGTCGGGACGAAGCTCGCGGTCGCCAAGGCGATGAAGGTGCACGACACGGTCGGCTACGACCTGGTCTGTCATTGCGTCAACGACATCCTCGTTCAGGGTGCGCGCCCCCTCTTCTTCCTCGACTACTTCGCCTCCGGCAAGCTCAACCCCGGCGTGATGACCGACGTCGTGAAGGGGATGGCGAACGGCTGCCGCGAGAACGACTTCGCGCTGATCGGCGGCGAGACGGCAGAGATGCCGGGCATGTACTCCGAAGACGAGTACGACGTCGCCGGTTTCATCGTCGGTGTCGTCGACGAGAAGCATCTCATCACCGGGAAGAACGTCCGCCAGGGCGACCTCGTCATCGCGCTCCCCTCGGTTGGGCTCCACACGAACGGCTACTCGCTCGCGCGCAAGGTACTGATCGACAAGTGCGGGCACGACTACCAGACGATCGTCCCCGAGATCGGCGGCAAAGTGGGTGAAGTCCTGCTCGCGCCGCACGTCTCGTATCTCAAGCCGCTGCTGCCGCTGGTCCAGGAGTCGCTGATTCACGGGATGGCGCACATCACGGGCGGCGGCCTAACCGACAACGTGCCGCGCGTCCTTCCCGCCGACTGCGACGTGCAGATCCGCCTCGGCTCGTGGCCAGTGCTCCCGATCTTCCGGTACATCTTCGAGAAGGGTGGCATCGAGGTCGAGGAGATGCTTCGCGTCTTCAACATGGGCGTCGGGATGGTGCTGATCGTCGCTCCGGAGGCGGTCGAGCCGGTGACGAAGCGACTGCTGTCGTACGGCCAGAAGTACTTCTTCATCGGAAACGTCGTCGCGGGGAGCGGCAAGGTGGTCTACGACCATCCCCCTGCCGGCTTCGCGAGCTGGATCCGCTGATGAAGCGCCTTGCCGTGCTGCTCTCCGGGCGCGGGTCGAACTTCCTTGCGATCCACGAGGCGTGCGCGACGAAGGAGCTCCCCGCCGAGGTCGTCTGCGTCGTCTCGAACAAGCCGGACGCCCGCGGAATCGAGAAGGCCAGGGAGCTCGGCGTTCCCGCGTTCGGGATCGACCACAAGCAGTTCGCGAATCGCGCGGCGTACGAGGCCGAGGTGATCGCGACGCTCGACCGGCACGCGCCCGACTTCGTGATCCTCGCCGGCTACATGCGGCTCCTGTCGCCCGACTTCGTGGCGCGCTTCCGCCATCGCATCACCAACATCCATCCGTCGCTGCTGCCGTCGTTTCCCGGCGTCGACGCGCAGCGCCAGGCCGTCGAGTACGGAGTGAAGGTGTCGGGCTGCACGGTGCACCTCGTCGACGAGTCGCTCGACGGCGGGCCGATCCTCGTGCAGCGCTCCGTCCCGGTCCTCGACGGCGACACCCCCGAAGAGCTCGCCACCCGCATCCTCGGCCAGGAGCACGGCGCCTACATCGAGGCGCTAAGGAAGCTATGCGGCGGCTATCGGGTGGACGGAAGACGGGTGATCTTCGACTGAGGTCGAAGCAACTACTGAGGCGCGGTGGGGGTCAGGCCTCGAAACTGTACTTTAGCAGCTCTTATGATACTTGTGATCTGACCCTTGGCCACAGGACTCACCTAGACACCTTCCGAGTTCGCAACTGTGTATTGTTAGTTCGGCAACAGCCGCTTCCACCACGGCAACTCGGCGACGTCCGTGTCGGCGACAGCGGGAATCGACGCCAGCGTTCTTCCATCGAGCGAAACGACGACGGTTCCGATCTTCTCGCCTTTGCGGATCGGCGCCCTGGCCTTGTCGCTGACGACGGTAGTCATCACCCGACGCGCCTCGCTTTTCTCGAGGAAGAGCCTCGGCGCGGTCGCCGCCGTGACTGGCACGGTCGAGACCTCGCCGTTGCGGACGACGACCGCGTCGCGCATCCGCTGCCCCTTCTTCACGGGATGGACCCAGCGCCAGCCATCGAACCCGCGGCGGAGGAGCGCTGCCGCGGCATCGAAGCTGCCGTCACGCACCTCGCTGCCCATGACGACTGCAATCAGGTCGAGGTCGCCGCGCCTGGCCGAGGCCGTAACGCAGAAGCCGGAGCCGCGGTGGTAACCGGTCTTGAGGCCGTTCGCCCCCGGGAAGTTGCCGAGCAGCTTGTTTGTCGTGAGCAGCTTCTCGAAGGTACCGTTCCGAAACTCCATCTCCGTCGTGGCCGCAAACTCGCGGATGAGCGGAAACTTCATCAGCTTGACCGCAAGCTTCGCAGCGTCGTCCGCGCTCATCACGTCGTCAGGACGCTTCGTCGACGGGAGGCCGTTGGGCGAGGTGAAGCGACTCTCGCTCATGCCGAGCGCCGCGGCGCGCCGGTTCATCTGCGCGACGAACGCCTCCTCGCTTCCGGCGACGTGCTCGGCGAGTGCCATCGCAGCGTCGTTGGCGGAGTGGATGAGAGTCGCGGCGACGAGCTGCCGAACCGTGAAGGCGCCTCCCCGCGCGAGAAAGACCTGGGAGCCTCCCTCGTCCTCGGCTCTCTTCGAAATCTCGACCGGAGAGTCGAGCGAGAGCGTGCCGCTCTCGACCCTCTCCATCACGAGTAGCAGCGTCATCATCTTCGTCATCGAGGCGACGGCGCGCGACTCGTGCGCGTTGTCCTCGAACAGCACGCGCCCGGTGGTGCCCTCGACGAGGATCGCCGACACGTAGGGACGCGGCTCCGCGGCCGGGGCCGCGAGAGGGAGGAGGACGAAGAGCAGAACGGCGAGTACGAGGAATCCGGGGCGCAGGTTCATCAGTCAACAGGATACCGCGATGGCGCCGCTGCGCGTCCCGGGGTTCAGTCCGACGCCAAGAGTGGTGCTGGCCTGGCGGCGTCGCAAGAATCCAGAGGCGCCCCTTATGGAGCGCCTCTGGATCGTGCGGGATTACTCAGGCGTGAGCACCGCGACACTGTGCGTGAGGTTGTTCGTCACTGACGCGAACGCCCAATACTGCCGAGGAGTGGATGGCTCCAGACGGATGCGAACGTATCCTGCGCCTGCAAGCTGCGGGAACTGCTCCACGAGGTTCGTGATCGTCGCGAAGCTGGGTACGAGCGGGTACGTCGAGTGCGTGTCTCCGCCACGCAGATCGAGCGTGAGCTGCGCCAAAGCGTCGTCCCCATCCTCGGGCAGGATGGTCACGTTCAACGAGAGTGTGTCGCTCGGCTGGTACTCGTAAGCCCGCAGTGTGACGCGGAACAGCTCGTCGACGGGCACGTGAAGCAACTCCGTCGTGCCCGTGAGCCACTCATCCTCTCGGACGACGGGGATCGTCGTGCCGAAGTTCTCGGCCTGCCGCGACACATCCCAGGCGCGGAGGAGGAAGTGGATGTCGCCCGCGCGGGCCTCCTCGACGACGAAGTACGCGCCGGGGATGCTCCCCGATCCCGTTCCTTCGTACCGTGCCAGCGCGCCCGGTGCGAGCGTCTTGTCACAGAGTTCGAACGGGCACTCGGGCGAGCCCGGCGCGACGATCACGGGCTGTGTCCCGCTGTTCGACATGTACAGCTCCGACATCCAGAGGCTCCCGCCGTACCCGGCGCCGTGCCAGAGCACGGGGACGAGGACGCGCTGCGTCGTGGGCGGCACCTGGGCATTGGCCGCGACGCTTCCGCCCATGAAGACAGCAAGTGTCAGGCACAACCAGAATCGCATTCGCACGATACTCCTTTCGTTACGGTGTCACGGGTCGGCTGCGGCACGAGTCGAGGAAGTACAGCAGCGAGCCGTTCGGCGACGTCGTGGTGTCGCGGACGAGGAGGTTGTCCGATGGAGTCTACGTGGAGGTTGGTGGCGAAGAGAAGTCGCATTAACTTCTGCGCGGAACGAGTTCGGTGCGCCTAACGACCCAGCTTCAAAACGGGAGCGCCAGCTGGCCAACGTCAATCGTCTAACAACTAACAACTAACAACTAACAACTAACAACTAACAACTAACAACTAACAACCAACAACTCCCCCGCTCACTTCCTCCCCACCGTCTTCGCGAGATACGCGCGGATCGAGTCGTGCGTGGCTGGGTCGGCCCAGATGCGGCGGACGTCGCGGTCGATCGATGCGCGGGCTTCGGCGATCCGCCGGAGCGTCGGCTCGCGCAGGGTGCGCTTGGCGAGCGCGAAGCTCTGCCGCGGAATCGCGCCGTACTGCGCCGCGACTTCGAGCGCTCGCGTCTCCAGCGTCTCGGGTGCGGCGATCTCGTCGATCAGGCCGTGCGCGAGCGCATCCTCGGTCCCGTACGTTCTTCCCGTGTACGCAATCTTCTGGACGTGCTGCGGAGGTGTCGCGAAACGGACGACTTCGAGCGCCGCGACCGGGAACGGCACGCCGACCAGGAGCTCGGGGACGCCGATCTTCCCGCCTGACATGATCCGGTAGTCACACGCCTCGACCAGGATGCCGCCGCCCGCAATCGCGTGGCCATTGACCGCCGCGACGATGGGCACTGAGAGCTCGAAGAGACGGAGAATCACGGCGTCGAGCGCGTCGAGGAAGTCTCCGATCGCCGGGGCGCCTCCTTCGAGCAGCCGAAAGAGATCGACTCCCGCGGAGAACATCGAGCCGGTGCCGGTCAGCACGATGGCGCGCGCGTCTCTCGCGTCGCCGAGCTCCTGGCCGAGCGCCTCGAGCAGAGGAAGGTCGAGCGCGTTTGCCTTGCCGTGGTTGATGCGCAGGATCGCGATGTCGTCGCGGTTCTCTCGAGTGATCACGATGCGGGGTCTCCTTCGGGGTCGATTGCGAAAGTGCGCAGCGCGCCCATCGTTCGCTGCACGTGCTGCTCGATGGCGGCCACGAGAGGCGCAGCGTCCTGGAGCCTGTGCCCTTTTGCGAGGGTCTCGATGGCGCGCGCGTGGCATGCGAGGCTTGCGGCGCCGACGTACGCCGCTCCGCCGGCGAGCTCGTGCGCCTGGTGCCTGAGGTTGTCGAAATCCGAGACCTCGAGTGCGGCGCGGATCGCATCGATCCGCATCGGCGCCTGGTCCTCGAAGAGCGCCAGCATCGATGCGAAGAGCCCTTCGCGATAGGCGCGGAGGTCCGCGATCATGAAGCCGTCGAGCTCGACCATTGTGGACTCGAGCTCGTAGTCGTCGGACCAGGCGACCGGCCCGTCGAGCACTACGAAATCGATCCCGAGCTTCATTCCCTTGTCCGTCGCCTTCAGTCGAGGAAGAAGTCGGGGAGCAGAGGCGTCCCCGGCTTGTTGGCGTACTTGTCGAAGTCGGTCACCCCTTCCTCGGCGAGGACCTCCTCGTCGAGCGCGAAGTGGCCCGTGTACTCGCGGCTCGGCCGCGTGAGGATCGCGTGGGCTGCGTCGGCCATGATCTCCGGCGTGCGGCTCGCCTCGAGCCCCGCGAACGACAACAGCATCTCGATCGCCGCGGTCGCGATCGCCGTCCGTGGCCAGAGCGAGTTCACCGCGATCCCGTCACGCCTCAGTTCCTCGGCCATTCCGAGCGTGCACATCGACATCCCGTATTTCGACATCGTGTAGGCGACGTGGTTCTTGAACCACTTCGGGCTCAGGTTGAGCGGAGGCGAGAGCGTGAGGATGTGAGGGTTCGCCGACTTCTTCAGGTACGGAATGGCCGCGCGAGAGCAGGCGTAGGTGCCGCGCACGTTGACCGAGAACATCAGGTCGAATTTCTTCATCTCCGTCTCGAGCGTGGGGGTGAGGCTGATCGCGCTCGCGTTGTTGACGAGGATGTCGAGCCCGCCGAAGGTCTCGACGGTCTTCTCCATGGCGGCCTGAATCTGCTCCTCGGAGCGGACGTCGACCTGCAGCGGCAGCGCTCGCCCGCCAGCGGCATCGATCTCGGCAGCGACGGTGTGGATCGTCCCCTCGAGCTTCGGGTGCGGTTCACTGGTTTTCGCGGCGATGGCGACGCGCGCGCCGTCGCGGGCGCAGCGCAGGGCGATCGCCCGGCCGATGCCGCGGCTGCCGCCGGTGATGAAGACGACGCGATTTTCGAGAGTGCGCATCCGAGCGGCCTCCTCCGGGAACGGGTCACTGCCTCTGTAGTTTCTACCCACGCTTACTGTCGTGAATGGGTAATAAGTGCGCTTCCGTGCCGGCTCCGTTTCGAATCATATCGAATGCTGGAGAGCCGTACCCCTGTTGAAAGATGGACGGGTCTGGACTAATGATTGTGGAGTCGAAGCAACGGAGGAAACCATGAAAGCAAAGAAGATGCTCCTCGTGGCAGTCGCGTCGCTCGCGCTGGCGGCCTGCGCGACGAACCCGGTCACCGGCAAGAAGGAACTCTCGCTCATCCCCGAGGCGCAGGAGGTCGAGATCGGGCGGGAGGAAGCGAAGAAGGTCATCGCCTCGATCGGGCTCTACCCGAAGCCCGAGGTGCAGAAGTACGTGAGCGACCTGGGGCTCGCGATCGCGAAGGAGTCGGAGCGGCCCAACCTGCCCTGGCAGTTCGCGGTGCTCGACGATCCGGCGGTCAACGCCTTCGCTCTGCCGGGAGGGCCCATCTTCGTGACGCGCGGGATCCTCACCTACATGAACTCGGAAGCCGAGCTCGTCAGCGTGCTGGGGCACGAGATCGGGCACGTGACGGCGAAACACTCGGTAAGCCAGATGTCGAAGGCGCAGATCGCATCGATCGGCGTCGGCGTGTCGTCGATCCTCGTCCCCGAGATCAGGGAGTACGGGATCGACCAGATCGCGGGCGCAGGGCTCGGGTTGCTGTTCCTCAAGTTCGGGCGCGACGACGAGCGGCAGTCGGACCAGCTCGGCTTCAACTACATGCTGCGGCTCGGCTACGACCCGCGGGAGATGGCGTCGATGTTCACGACGCTCGACCGCTACGGGGAGATCGCCGGGAGGGGCGCCGTTCCGGAGTGGGCCTCGACGCACCCGGCACCGGAGAACCGGGTCGCCGCGACGATGGGGCGGGTGCAGAAGCTGCCGCCGACCGCGGCCGGGCTCTCCGTCGGCCGCGACGCCTTCATGAGGCAGCTCGACGGGATGACCTTCGACGAGAACCCGAGGCACGGCTACTTCGTCGGGCAGCGTTTCTTCCATCCCGACCTCGAGTTCGTCCTCGACTTCCCCACCGGCTGGAAGGTGCAGAACAGCCCGGATGCAGTGATCGCCGCCAGCCAGAAGGGCGACGCGATGATTTCGCTTGGCGCGGCGGGCAAGGATTCGCCAAGGACCGAGGGAGAGAAGTTCATCTCGCAGCAGGGAATCGTGAGTGGCAACGTCAGCCGGGATCGGATCAACGGTCTCGACGCGTGGCGCGGGTACTTCAAGGCGACGACGCAACAGGGAGAGCTCGGCGGGCTCGCCGCCTTCGTGTCGCACGGCGGCACGACCTGGCGGATCGTCGCGCTCACGAGCGGAACGAGGCTCGAGAGCCTCGCGAACGACTTCAACGCCACCGCGACGAGCTTCGCGCGCCTGACCGACCCGAGGGCGCTTGCCGTCGAGCCGGCACGGGTGAAGCTCGTCAAGGCCGATCGAGACATGACGATCGACGAGTTCCAGCGACGCTATCCGTCGTCGATCCCGATCGAAAAGCTCGCGACGATGAACGGCCTCGACAAGGGAGGAAAGATCCTCAAGGGCCAGATCGTGAAGCGGGTCATCGGCGGTGAGCTTCCGAAATAGGTCTCTCGGCGGGACTTCCGGGAAACTGCCGGGCCGACTCGTAACCGTGATGTTCCAGCGCTCAGCCTAACGGAGCGCGAAACTGTCTCCATACCGATCGAGGACGAGGGAGGAGGAGCCAAACCTCCTGGACTTGGAGATTGACCCATGCCAGCCAAAGCGAAGACGACAGTGAAGGGCCACGAGGACTATCTCGCCGCGCTGAGTGACGACAAGCGCGCTGCGCTCGAGAAGCTGGGGGCGATGATCCGCGCCGCTGCGCCGGGCGCCGAGGAGTGCATCAGCTACCAGCTCGCGGCATTCCGCCTGAACGGCAAGGCGTTCGTCGCGATGGGCGCGACGGCGAAGCATTGCGCCTTTTATCTGATGAGCACGTCGGTGATTGACGCCTTCGGGAGCGAGCTCGCGACGTACGACACGAGCAAGGGCACGATCCGGTTCCAGTCCGACAAGCCGCTTCCTGCCGCGCTCGTGAAGAAGCTGGTCAAGGCGAGAATCGCGGAGAATGGCGGTTGACGTGCGGGCGCGGAATCGGCTCCGCGGCGCTCGCAGCGACCGGAGGCGTCAACCCACCGTTCCGCGCCCTTTGCCGGTCCGGTAGTCGAACTCCGAGCCGAAGATGCTGTGCGGGATGAAGTAGACGAGAAGCGTCACGACTCCGGCCGCGTAGATTGCGAGCCGGCTCCTGCTGCCCTTGCGGTTGGCCCACGCGGCGAATCCCCATGCGAGGAGTGAGACGAGGACCTTGTTGTCGGTCCAGTCCCAGCCGAGCGGTATACCGGCCCACCAGACACCGAAGGCGTACCACTGAACCAGCGGACCGAGAAGGAAGGCTCCGACCAGGAGCGACACGAGCGTCGCATGCAGCATCCAGCGATAGCTGCCGTCGACGAGCGCCTCGAGCACGGTCCGGGTCGCGAACATCATCGACATGAAGATGACGAGCACATGGGAGATCAGAACGGGCGTCGGCACTGCTCCCTTGAAGCGCGCGTAGACGGGACGATCGCCCGTGACCGACACGAGCTTCCCGCTGCCGTCGTCGATCTTCACGAACATTTCGTACTTGCCCGCTCGTTCCGGAAGGCCCGGCAGCGCCACGCCGATTCCGCTGAGCGTGAAGTCGCGGCCGCGCCTCGAGAACTTGAAGTCGCCGCGTCTCATCGGGGCCACGGTCCAGTCGTCGTGCGATTTCAGCCGGCGGTACTCGACTCGGCCTGTCACGCCGGCCGGCACCGGATCGACCAGGAGGATCGGCAGTTCCGTGTCGAGCGTCTCGCTGCGCACGAAGATGAAGCGCACCCGGCCGGCAGCCGTCTCGAGCTCGCCCTCGAGGGGATACGTCGGGCCGGTCTTGTCCTGGTACATGAAGGCGCCCACGGTGGCCGCGACGGCCACGAGCCAGAGGAGCCAGCGGACGAGGACAGGTCGATCCTGAACGAGCTTTTGCATGGTGAGTGGCGGCGCTTTTCCCGGGGGGCTTCAGTGGCGCGGTGCGCTCACGCAGGGTAAGGGCGCGATGCGCGCCCGCGGCGTGTCCCGCGTCACACGGGCGGGCCGCGCGCGGACGAGGAAGGCGTGATGGTGTTGCGTGCCGCCCTGATCGAATCGTCGAAGTAGAACGTCGACCGTGGACGATCGCGTTGCGGTGGCGGGCGATCGTGTCGTGTCCCGCCTTGCCCTTCGCAGGGCGGGATCGAGCTCCGTGCGCGCGATCAGCGCTCGCAGGGAGGAAGCGCGTCCAGAAACGCGATGTACTTGCGCGCCGCGGCCTGCCAGGTGAATCGGCGTGCGGTCTCGATCGCGCGCTCGGCGAGCGTCGCGCGAAGCCCGTCGTCGTCGACCACGCGGATCAGTGCCTCCGCGAGCGCGTCGACGTCGCCCGGCGGGACGAGCAGCGCGTTGACGCCGTCCTCCGCGTACTCTTCCGCGCCGCCGCTTCGCGTCAGCACGCAGGCCGCGCCCGACGCCATCCCTTCGATTCCGACGAGGCCGAAGCCCTGGAAGAGCGACGGGTCGACGACGACGTGCGCGCTCGAGAGAAGCCTCGCGACACCGTCGCGAGAGAGTGCCCAGTTGTGGTGGTACGGGAACTCCGCTTCGCCCGGCTCGGGCCCGTGCACGCCGAAGAACTGGAACTCGACGGCGTGCCCGCCCTCCTGAGCATGCTTCCAGAGCCTTTCGAGTGCGGGGAGCAGGATGTGCTTGCCGCGCCGCTCCTCGGGGCGGAGCATCGCCACGATGCGGATCGGCCCGTTCGCCGCCCGGTTGCCGCGCGGGTAGAAGACTTCCGGGTCCGCCGACATCGGCACGACGGTCGACGAGATTCCGTGGCGCGCCTCGATCTCGCGTTTCAGCCAGCTCGAGATCACCGTGATGCGCGGGATCAGCTCGTAGGTCTTGCCGACGATCTCCGGACCGTCCTGGCCGAACCAGCCTTCGTAGTCCTGCACGAAGTAGGCGGTCTGCGTGCCGGGGTTTGCGGCTGCGGCCTCCGCAACGACGGACGCGGTCTGGTACGAGGTCGCGACGAGCACGCGAGTCTTCGGAAGGTGCGCGGCGAGATCGCTCGCGGAGAGGCGGATCGGCCGGAAGAAAATCTCGAGGTTGATCTCGGGCGTGACGTTCTCCAGCACGACGACTCCCGCGCGCACACCTTCGAGGATCAGGGCGTTCACGACTTCGAGGACGTCGGCAACGCCGCCGAAGACACCCATCATCGGGAGGACGAAGAGAACGTCGAACGGCTCGTGCTCTCCGGCTGGAGGCAGGATCCACTCGCGGCTTTCGCGGTCGCGGAACGCGCCCATCGCGTCGCGCCGGTCGAACTCCTCGAGAGCGGGGCCATGCGTCCACTGCCATCGCCGGCGGAAGATCTCGAGATTCCGGTGCATCCTCTCGTTGCCGTCGAGGAAGCTCGCGCCCTGCTTGTGGTAGACGAACGTGTCGTCGGCGACCACCGCGCGCCAGCCGGCGGAGCGGACGCGGTAGTGGTAGTCGCTTTCCTCGCAGTAGCCGAGGCCGAAGACGGTGTCGAACACCCCGATGGTGCGGATGACGTCGCGGCGGATGAGAAGACAGAAGCCGACGACGGTGACCACGTCGGGATAGAGCGCGGGGCTGGTGTCCGTGACGCGCCGTGCGAACGAGAAGACGTTCTCGCCCGGCGGGATGTTCACCGACAGGTTCATCGAGTTGTTCGAGAGAGGGCAGCAGAGCCCGATCGAATAGTCGTCGTCGAGCCGGGCCACCATGCGCTCCAGCGCCCCCTCGGTGAGCAGGGTGTCGCTGTTGAGCAGGCAGACGTAAGGCGCCTCGGAGAAGAGCATTCCGCGGTTCGCGGAGGCCACGAAGCCGAGATTCCACGCGTTGTGAAGCACGAGAACGTCGCTCTGCTCCTCGAGCCAGGCGGTCGTGCGCGCATCGCTCCGGTCGTTGACCACGATGACGCGCGCCCAGGGCGGGGCGTAGCGCCGGACGCTCTCGAGGCAATTGCGGGTCGACTTGAGCGCGTTGTGGACCGGGATGACGAGGTCGCAGCGCGCCTGGATCGGCGTCAGCGGAATAGCCATGCCTTGAATCGCCAGTAGGACGTCACGAATCGCCAGCCTAACGAGCCCTGGATGATGTCGAGCTGATGCTGGAGCGACGTGCCGGCGTCCTGCGCCTGCCGCAGGCTCTCCGACAGGGCCTCGCGCTCCCTGCGGGCGTCCGCCAGCTGCGATTGCAGCGCGGCGATTTCCTCGTGCAGCTTCGATTCGCGCTCGTACCCCTGCTGCGCCGTCCGCGCGGAGTCGCCGCGCAGCGCGAGCATGTCGGAGTGCAGCCGGGCGATCACGTCCTTCTGGCGGGCGACGAACGCCTCGGATTCGGCGCGGCGCGCCTCGATGTCGACGATGCGCGCTTCGGCCTCGATCGCGCGCGGCCGCCACTCGAGCGACGCCGCGAGCTCGCGCTCGAAGCCTTCGATGGCGGCCATCTCGGTCTCGGGCGTGTGCAGCTGCCAGTGCTTTTCGTAGATCCGGCGCCGCGCCGCCTGCGCGACCGCGCCCTGCCAGGGCGCTGCCGTCACCGCGTTCGTGGCGTCGTTGCGGACACGGTAGAGCGCCGTCACGTGGCCGAGGCGATGCGGCCTCGTCGCCTGTGCGAGCCGGATCATGAAGTCCCAGTCCTCGAACAGGTCGAACGATTCATCGAAGAGCCCGGTCTTCTCGAAGAGCGAACGCCGGTGCGCGAGCGAGATCAGCGGGATGAAGTTCGCGAACTGGATCTTCCCGGCGACGAAGTCGCGCCCGAACCCGCTGCGACGCGACCGCTCGACGTAGCGGCCGTCGTCACCCAGCTCCTGGTCCACGATGTCGACGTCGGTGTACGCCGCCTGGTACTCGTCGGTGCCGTCGAGGAAACGAACGAGGGTCTCCAGGTGGTCCGGAAGGAAGAGGTCGTCGTCGTCGAGGTAGGCGACGTAGCGCCCGCGAGCCGCCCGCACGCCGGTGTTGAGTGCCCTCGCGCGGCCGCGCGGCTCCTCGGTTTCGATGACGGTGCAGGGAACGCCGAGGTCCGCGGGGATCGACGGTGCCGTCTCCCCGTCGTTGACGACGACGACGTCGAAGTCACGCCACGTCTGGTCGCGGAGGCTTCCGAGCGCCTCGGCGAGCAATGTCGGGCGATTGCGCGTGCGGACGATGACCGTCACGCGGGGTTCCTGGAGCGTCATCAACCGGCGGGGATGATAACACGCAGCCTCAGGCCCGCTACCCGGTGAAGCCGCCGCGGCGATGCGCGAGACGGGGCGTTCCTGTCGGAGGCGGCGGAGTCCCGGCCGCCCCGGCGCGGCGCGTCGGCGTGACGATGACGAGGCGGGTCGCCGGCGGGCGCTCCTCGAAGCGGCAGCGGTCTGCGAGAATGGTGTCGAACATGAGCACGCGAGACGTGGAGCCTCCGTCCGGCTCCCGTCGCAGACCCGGAGCGCGCTCGGAACCGGCGCTGCAGGGAACGATCACGATGCAGAAAATCGTCGACTTCATTCTGGAACTGGACAAGCTCAAAGGCGTGACGCGCAAGACCCGCCCGATCGGACTCGACCGTTACGAGAACTCTGCCGAGCACAGCTGGCAGATCGCGATGCTCGGCGCATCGCTGGCGCACCTTGCCGAAGCGCCGGTCGACCTCGACCGGGTGACCGCGATGCTCCTCGTCCACGATATCGGCGAGATCGACACGGGTGACACGATCGTCTACGCCGAAGGCGGCTGGGAAGAGCGCAAGCGCGACGAGCTGGCCGCGGTGACGCGAATCTTCGGGCTGCTGCCGGAGCCGCAGCGCGAGCGCTTCATGGAGCTCTGGATCGAGTTCGAGCGCAGCGAGACGGCGGAGTCGAGATTCGCGAACGCGGTCGACCGGGCGATGCCCGTGCTGCTGAACCTGGCCAACAACGGCCAGAGCTGGAGAGAGAACGGCATCACGCACGAGCGTGTCGTGCGCCGTGTAGCGCCGCAGATCAGGGCCGGTTGCCCCGCGCTGTGGGACTATCTCGAAGCTCGCCTCGAAGAGGCGCGTCGCAGTGGTTGGTTCGGCACGGGGTGAGCGCTTCGGCGACGTGAGGATCCAGCGGAGCATCATGGAGACGATCGACAAGGTCGCGTGGATCCTCGTTCGTGACGGGCGCCTCCTCTGCGTCCGGTCGCACGGAAAGACGTCGTTCTACATGCCAGGAGGGAAGCGCGACCCCGGCGAATCGGACCAGGAGTGCGTCCAGCGCGAGATCGGCGAAGAGCTCGGCGTCACGCTCCGCCCCGCGACGCTGCGACCAGTCGGCACCTTCGAGGCGCAGGCCGACGGGAAGCCCGCGGGCACGATGGTCCGGATCTCCTGCTGGGGAGGCGACTATGACGGCGCGCTCGAGCCGCGCGCGGAGATTGCCGAGCTCGCGTGGCTTTCGCACGCGGATCGCGATCGATGCTCGCTCGCCGCACAGATCATCCTCGACGAATTGCACCGGAGGGGCGAGGTCGGGTGAGGGGACACGATCTGCCCGGTGTCGCTACCTCGTCGCCTACTCCCGTCTCGAACCACGCCTCCGCGCCTTCTCGACGACGAAGGCCGGCTCGATCGTCGTCACGGCGGCGTTGCCCGCGGCGTCGGTGAGCTCGATGCGAAGGTCGACGCGTCCCTCGCGGATGAGCGCATCGGTGAGATCGGCGCGGAAGATCACGCCCGCGGGAGTGCGGGCCGCGCCGGCTCCTGCGTCTTCGCCGAGCGTTTCCGTCGGCAGCTGGGCCCAGGTCAACGTTCCCGTGCGACGGAAGAAGACGCTTCGGATTTGAAGCGATCCCTGCCGGTACTGCGGCCCCTCGTAGGCCGGCTCGTAGTCGCCCGCGGAGAGGACGAGCGAGCCCGTTCCGAATAGCGGCAGCGACGAGGTGTGCCTTCCGAGCGCGTCGAGGAGCGCGAGCGACGTGAGCGCGGGCGGCGCGGAGTCGGGGCGCCTCGTGTCGAAGCCGAGCCACAACGTGGTGCGCGCAGCGCTTCCCGCGAGCGTCGTGGCCGCGCCAAAGGCGACGTCGAAGGCTCCGTCGGGGCCGAGCGGGATGATGGGCTGAGCTGCGCCGATCGTGCCGCGCGCAGTCTCGACTCCCGACCGCCTAACGACGAAGTCCACCGTGCTCCGGGAGAGACGCCTCAGGTCGTTGCGATCGCCCGCAACGTCGAGCTGGCCCGTCAGGAAGCCGCTCGACTCGCCCAGGATCGCGAGCGGGAACGACGGCCCGTCGCCGAATACGAGCGACTCCGCGCCGGGCGCGCCTGACGGCACCGGAGCCGGATCGAACGACCGCGTGCTGAAGAACTCGCTCTCGCGCAGACGGATGGGCGTCGTGATGTTCGCGGCGAGCCCTTGCAACTCCGCGTGCTGCGTGTAGGCGAACACTTGCAGCGCGCTCCCGTAGTCGGGATGCACCTCGGGGGTCATCCAGAGCGTGCCGATCCACTCCGCCGGCTGGTTGCGCACGTAGACGCCGAGGGGCGCACGGCCGATCTCCACCGGGTTGCGGGTGACGCCGCGTGCAAGGATGCCGATCTCCCGTCGCGTCGCGTCGGGCGGAAACCGAAGCCGCAGCTGCTTCGCGCGGAGCGTCTCGCCGCCTCCCGTCACCACACGGTCGCCGTCGATCCCGCGCAGCACCGGGTGCTGCACCACGACGAAGCGGGACGCCTCGCCGTCGAGATACGACTCGGAAGCCAGGAGCCCCCAGCGCGAGCTTTCCATCGAGACGTGGAGCGTCCGTCCCGCCGGGCGCGGCAGCTCGAGCGAACGGAGCGGCGAGCCTTCCGGAAAGAGGACGCGCAGCTGCGGAAACCATAGATGCAGTTCATCCTCGACCAAGGGCAGCGTGCTGCCCTGCGCGTCGACGGCGGAGAGGGTGACCGCGTGCCGCGCGTCCGCGGCGGAGAACGTCAGCAGCCTGTCGCCGTCGATCGCCACCTGCTCGCGTGTGATGACGCGGAGGTCGCCGTCCCACGAGGAGACGAGCGTCAGGTCGTACGTTCCCGGCGCGAGGAGCGTCTCGGTCGTATTCGCGTCGACGATCGCGAACGAGGCGGCCCGCGGCTCGTTCGCCGTCCAGTAGACCCCCGGAAACTCGAGGTCGTAGCGCACGCGCGCGCGTCCGGCGCGGAGGAATGCCCACGGCACGCGGGAGGTCGTGCCCCCCGATTCGATCTCGATGAGACCACCGAAGGCGAACGACGCGGACTGCGGGTCGCCTAACGCGGCATTGTCGGCCTCGACGGTCACGCTGACCGCTCGCGAAGCGCCGGGAGCGAGGTCGAGCTCCGCGGGCTCGAAGCCGATCGTGATCGCGGGCGCAAGGCCGACGGCGCGAAGCCGGAACGAGCGCGTCGTCGCGTCGTCGTTCGTGATCGTCAGCTCCCGCTGCGACGCGTACGAAGCGCCGGCCGTCGCATCGAGATCGAGCTCGAGGGTCGACGGAGAGACGGAAAGGCTCGATCCCGCGGCGCGTGTCGCATCGACGCGACCGGTCCCCTGGCTCATGACCTCTTCGTTCGCGATCGGGACCGCGGAGCTCACGATCGCGGAGCGGACGCGCTGCGGGCTCCAGTCGGGATGCTGCTCGCGAAGGAGCGCCACGATGCCGGCGACATGGGGCGAAGCCATCGACGTGCCGCTCGAGACGCGCGTCCCGCCACCCGGCGCGGCCGAGCGAATCTCGACGCCCGGCGCAAGAACTTCCGGCTTCACGGCGCCGCTGACGGTCGCGGGTCCGCGCGAGCTGAACTCGGCGAGCAGACCGTCGCCGTCATGTGCGCCGACTGCGATCGCGGTGCGCGCCGCCGCAGGGCTCCCCACGGAGTGAAAGAGGCCGGTGTTGCCGGCCGCGGCGACGACGACCGACCCTGCCGCGGTCGCGTTGTCGACGGCGCGCGAGAGCGGATCGTCGGGCGAGCCGGGCCCGCCTAGGCTGAGGTTGATCACGTGGGCGCGGTCGGAGAGGTCGCCGTCGAGGTTCGGGTCGATCGCCCGCTCGAGCGCCGCGAGGATCGCCGACGTCTTCCCGCGGCCGTTGTCGTCCAGGACCTTGTAAACGAGCAGCGAAGCTTCGGGCGCGACGCCGGTGAGCCCGCCGCCGTTCGCGGCGACGATGCCGGCGACGTGCGTGCCGTGGCGAAAGTCGTCGTCGGGGTCACCGTCGCCGTTGACGAAGTCGTAGCCGCCTGCGATCCGGCCGGCGAAGGCGGGATGCGACGCGTCGATACCCGAATCGATGACGGCGATGACGATTCCGCTGCCCCCGGTTGCCGCGGGGACGAGAGCATCCGCGCTCCCGGGGGCGTCGTCCTTCGACGAAAAGGCCGTGACCTCGACGTCGGGATGGATCGCGCGGACGTACGGCAGCGCGCGGAGTTCCGCGAGCGACGAACGGCGCGCGAGGCGGACGCTCGCGCCGTGGAACGCGCGAAAGTACTCGAAGTCGATCGCGGCGGCACTCGTCGTGCCCGGCGCGGCCGGCTCGATACGACCGAGGTCGTCGCGAAACTGCGCGAAGGTGCCGGCGTAGGACGAGGCAGTGCGGTTGGCCGATGCTCGGGCGAGTGGGGGTTCTCTGAATTCGACGACGAAACGCCCTCCCATGGGCTGCGCGAGGAGGGGCACCGAGAGCAGTGAGAACACCACGCCGAGGACCGAGCGATATCGGAACATGCGGGTAAGGAACCCGCCGCTCAAAATCGAAATTCGGACTCGATCGATGCGGACGGTTTCAATTCGGTGAGCATTGCGGAGGCAGGAGCTTGCGCCGAGCAGCGAGCCGGCGGCGGCCACGGGGAGACTCTTACCGGGTCACGATCTGCCTGCGCACCCAGCGGAGCCACCGAAGGCGTCCCTCGAGCTCGAAGATCGTGCCGACGAAGGAGTAGTAGTCGAAGCGGCTCATCTCCACTTCCTTCTTCGGGCGGAGGCGTTTCGCTTCGTCGATCTTGTCGCGCAGGTTCCGCTCCGCCTCGGCGATGAAGGCTCGCCGCCCGGCGGGCTCGAGGAGCTCGAGGAAGACGAGGCGAGTCCGCACGGGGTCGAACGTCGGGGCCGCGGTCCAGCTCTCGAGCGGTGGGCGGATCCACGCTTCGAGCTCGCGTCGCCCCTTCGGGCTCACGCGGTACTCTTTCTTCGTCCGGTTTCCCCACGGGAGCTCGGTCGCGCGGGCGAGGCCAAGCGCCTCGAGTCGCTCGAGAACCGGGTAGATCGCCCCTGCGCTGCCGCTCCAGTACGCGGAGGTCGAGGCGAGGAAGTCGCGGCGCACGGTGTAGGCCGAGCAGGGCTCGTGGAGCCAGACGACGCCGAGCACGCACCGCTCGAGTTCGGTGAGGCTTCTCGCTGTAGGTCGTTTCGGAGCCATGTGCAACATTCTGCCGTATACTCCGTATCGGATCAATAGTACGAAATAGACTATTTGAGGCAGGCCATGAAGACCACGAGAATTCGCGTCACGTTCGTCCTCGTCGCAGCCGCGACGCTCACCACGCTTTCCGCCGTCGCGGAGACGACCGCCGCGTCGCTCGTCGACTGCTGGGCCAATGCCCTCGGCGGGCGCGAGCGTCTCGCCGCCATCCGTGCCGTCGAGCGCGAAGGTGTCGTCGAGACGGGCGGGATGAAGGGCTCCGTCCACGCCTGGAGCACGGCGGCGGGCGAGCTTCGCACCGACGTCGAGCTCGGCCCCTACCGGTCGACCGACGCCTTCGACGGGAAGCGCGGCTGGACGAAGACCGGGAGCGCCCCGGCCCACGAGCTGACCGACGCCGATCTCTCGCGCATCGTCTCCGACGCCTACCTCGAGAGCATGTCGCCCTTTTTCGCCGACCGGATGAAGGGCTCGACCACTCTCGTCGAAGCGACCGACGGGCCTCGTCTCGTGATCGAGCCCGTGGGCGGGCTGCCGGTGACCGTGCGCCTCGATGCTGAGTCGTGCCGCCCCGTTTCGATCGAGCAGCCCGAGCGCGATCGGACGCTGCGCGTCGAGCTGCTCGAGTGGACCGAGGTCGACGGCGTGCGCTTTCCGAAGAAGCTGAGGCAGAGCACGGGCGACCTGGCGTACGACGTCGTGGTGACATACCAGTCGACCCAGATCAATCCGGCGATCGATGACGGTCGCTTCAACGAGGATGCGGGCGCGGGCACGGGGATCTCGTGGAACGGACGCGCGAGTGCGTCGACATCGCTCGAGCTCACGCAGAACCACCCCTATGTTCCGGTGTTCGTGAACGGAAAAGGCCCGTCGATGTTCATCCTCGACACGGGCGCCGACCTGACGGTGATCGAGAAAGGGCACGCCGCGGAGATCGGCCTCGCGATGGAGGGGTCGATCGAGATCCGGGGCGGCGGAGAGGGGACGCTCGACGCCTCGATGATCGCGGGGCCGACCGTGAAACTCGCGGGCCTCGAGATCCCGTCCGAGGCGATGATCGCAATCCCGCTCGGGCCGCTGAGTCTCTACGAGGGACGGCCGATGCAGGGAATCCTCGGCTACGACGTGCTCAGCCGCTTCGTCGTCGAGGTCGATTACGCGGGCAGGCAGGTCACCTTCCACGATCCCGCGAAGTTCGCGACGCCGAAGGGTGCCCACCCGTTCGAGGTCTACTTCGACGGGAACACGCCGGTGATGAAGGGGAAGATCGGGCTGCCCGACGGTCGCTCGTTCGACGCGCGGCTGACGGTCGACACCGGAAACCGCACGGCGCTGATCCTTCATCAGCCGTTCGTCGAGGCGCATCAGCTAAGGAAGGCACTCCCGGTTCTCGCGAACGCGCCGCTCGGAATGGGGGTCGGAGGGATGACCCGACAGGATCTCGGGCGCGTGGCGTCGCTCGCGCTCGGCGAGTTCGTCATGAAGGAGCCCCTGACGAGCTTCTCGATCGAGAAGTCGGGGGCGAATGCGAATCCCGACATCGACGGCAACCTCGGCAGCGAGGTGCTCCGCCGGTTCACGCTCTGGATCGACTACGGCAGCAAGCGCATCCTTCTGCGGCCTAACCGGCATCTCGCGGAACCGTTCGAGTACGACATGAGCGGCCTGACGCTGGCTCAGCGCGACGCGTCAGGGAAGGAGCTCGCCGTTCTGCACGTGCTTCCCGGCTCGCCCGCGCAGGATGCGGGGGTGCTGAAAGGTGACGTCATCGTCGGCGTCGACGGAGCGGCGCCGCCGGAGCTCGAGGCGGTGCGTGCGAAGCTCGGCCAGCCGGGCGGCGAAGTGCGACTCGGGCTCCGGCGCGCCGGCGGCGAAGTCGTGGTCACGGTCAAGATGCGGCGGCTGATCTGAGCGGAGCCCTCACGACGGCTCCATCATCGCGTCGATCGCGGCATCGACGTGAATCGCCGTCGTGTCGAGGAACGGGACGCCGTTGTGGCTCTCCTGTCGCAGGATGAGCGGCAGCTCGGTGCCCGCGAGAATGATGCCGTCGATGCCTTCGCGAAGGCGAATGTTGTCGACGATCGTCAGCAGCCGGGAGCGCGTCTCCGGAAGAAAGAGACCGGGAATCAGCTCGTTCAGGTAGATCTCGTGAATCCACTTCCGCTCGCTCTCCTCGGGGAGGACGAGCGCGATTCCGCGCGGCTCGAAGAGGTCGGGATAGAAGCGCGATCCCATCGTGTAGCCCGTGCCGAGGATCGCAAGACGCGTCAGCGATCGCTTTTGCGCTTCTGCATAAGTGGCCTCGACGATGCTGAGCAACGGGAGTGGCGAGCGCTCGACGAGGGCAGGAAAGACGATGTGCGCCGTGTTCGCGGCGAGAAGCGCGAGATCGGCACCCGCGCGTGCGAGCGATTCGATGGCCTCCGTGAAGCACGACGCGACGAAGTCGAGATTGTCGACGGCGAGCGCGTCGAGGAGCGGCCGCAGGTCGACGCTGTGGATGATGACGCGCGGGTTGTTGTCGCGGCCCGTGCGCGCCTGGTAGCGCGCCAGAAGCGAGCGGTAGTAGTCGATCGTCGACTCCGGGCCGATTCCGCCGACGATGCCGAGAACGCGCGTCATGACGAGGCGTCCCGGGGCGTGCCGTTCGCGTACGGGGCGAGCGCCGCGTAGAGCGTCCGATGGATCGGTGTGAGAACACCGGCGCGCTCGCCGCGGCGCACGACGGCGCCGCTGAGCCACTCGAGCTCGAGCCGTCCGCCTCGCAGAAGGTCGTTGGCCATCGAGGCGCGGCCCGACGGCGGAAGCGAGTCGACGAAGCGGAGCTGCGCATCGACGAAGTCGTCGCCGATGGCGACTCCCTCGGCGCGCGCGACGAGGACGACCTCGGCGATCGCCTCGCGAAGCATCGCCCGCGTCGCGGGGTTGGTGCGGACCGCGCCCATCGGGAGGCGAGTCACGGCCGTGACCGCGGAGCTCGCCGAGAGGAAGGCGAACTTCTGCCAGATCTCCCGGCGGATGTCGGAGCTCGCCGACGCGTCGGTCCCGGCCTCGGCAAACGCGGTCGCGATGCGATTGGCGCGCGCCGAGCTGCCGCCCGCAAGCTCGCCGACGACGACGCGGTGAAGCGTTCCGGACTGCGAGATGACGCCGGGCTCGACGATCCTCGCGATGATGTAGGTCAGCGCGCCGACGAGATGCTGGTTGCCGACGATCGCGGCAATCACCTCGTCCTTCTCGACGCCGTTCTGAAGCGAGATGACGGTGGTGTCGGGGCCGACGAGCGGGACGATCGCGCGGGCGGCGTCGTCGGTGTCCCACAGCTTCACGGCGATCACGACGAGGTCGGCCGAGCCGATCTGCCGCGGGTCCTCGACGACGCTCACGCGCTCGAGGCGCACGTCGCCGGCGTCGCTGCGAACGAGGAGCCCGTGCTTGCCCATCGCCACGCCGTGCGCGCCGCGCGCGACGAAGTGGACGTCGTGCCCCGCCTTCGCGAGCCGTGCCCCGTAGTACCCGCCGACCCCACCCGAGCCCATGATCGCGATCCGCATGCCTTCGGTCCTCTCCCGCAACTGCGGCATCGTAGCTCGCGCGGCCCTCGGAGGGAACGGCTGCAGCTCCCGCGCCCGCGGGTCGGGTGACGCCGCCGTTCCACATCAGTCCTTGAAAGTCCCGGCCCGGTCGCGTACAACCCCGCATGTGACGACGGCCTCGATGCCCGATTTTCGATCGGTACCGGTTCGGCGGAATGTCGGCGGCCGGCCGCTCGGCCTCGCCCAGGAGCTCCGCGATCTCGTCGCCCACCGGTTCCTCCTCCATCAACTCGTCTGGCGGGATCTCACGGTGCGCTACCGGCGCTCCTATCTCGGGTTTCTATGGACGATGATGCATCCGCTTCTGATGATGCTCATCTTCGTGGTGGTCTTCTCGCGCGCGTTTCGATTCCCCACGCCGCACTACGAGACCTACTTTCTCTCCGAGTACATCGCCTGGATGTTCTTCTCGCAGACGACCGTGAACGCGATGGTCAGCGTCGCGTGGAACGGGCCGTTGATGAAACGAGTCTTCGTTCCCAAGACGATCTTCCCGATCTCGTCGACGCTCGCCGGACTCGTGAACTTCTCTCTGTCGCTCCTCGTGCTCGTGGTCATCATGGCGATCGTGGGCGCGCCGATTCACGCGGCGATCCTCTTCCTTCCCGTGAGCCTCGCGATCCTCGGGATTTTCACGCTCGGCGCCTCGCTCGCGCTGTGCGCGCTCGCGGTCTACTTCGTCGACGTGCGCGAGATGTACCAGGCGGCCCTCCCGGCGGTCTTCTATCTCACGCCCGTGGTCTATCCGATCGACATCGTCCCGGAGATCTTCCGGCCGGTGATCAAGCTGAACCCGATGATCTATCTTCTCGAGATCGTGCGCGACCCGATCTACTACGGCATTCTTCCCTCGCCGCTGACCCTGACGATCTCGATCGTGCTGTCGCTCGGCATGCTGACGATCGGATGGATCGTCTACCGACACCTGGCGCCCCGGTTTCACAGCCAATTCTGATGAACGTCATCGAGCTTCAACGCGTGAGCGTTCGCTATCGGACCCATGGGGCGAAGGGATTGAAAGAGTTCGTCATCCGCGGGCTTCGCGGTCAGCGGCAGCACGAGTGGTTCGCGAGCCTGAGCGAGATCGATCTCACGATCCGGGCCGGTGAGTCCGTCGGCATCATCGGCAACAACGGCGCGGGGAAATCGACGCTGCTTCGCGTCGCCGCGGGCATCATCCAGCCGTCGGAGGGAGTCGCGATCTCCCGCGGCGCGATCACGCCGTTGATCGAGCTCGGCACCGGGTTCGAAGGCGAGCTCACCGGCCACGAGAACATTTTTTTCAACGGCGCGCTGCTCGGGAAGACGCGCGGGGAGATCCTCTCCCGCATCGACGAGATCGTCAGCTTCGCCGCGCTCGACGGATTCATCGACGAGCCGCTGCGAACCTATTCGACCGGGATGGTGGCGAGGCTCGCCATCTCGATCGCCACGGCCATCGACACGGAGACGGTCCTGCTCGACGAGATCCTCGCGGTCGGGGATGCCTCGTTCCGCGAGAAGTGCCACGCGCGGATGCGCAGCTTCATCGAGCGGGGACTGACGGTGGTGCTCGTGTCGCACGATGTCGACGTCATCGAGCAGCTCTGTGTCCGCGCGATCTGGCTCGAGCACGGACGGATCGTGGCAGATGGCCCGGCCCGCGAGGTGATCGCGCGATATCAGCGCGCGCGCGCGACGAGCCCGGTCTAGAGAGGCTGCGACCTCAGCTGCCGGAGCGCGCTGCGGACTCTCGATCGCTCTGAGACGGTGGGTGAGAGGACGAGCCGGATCCACGCTCCGGTGCGGATCGCTCGCCGGAAGCTCTCCGCACGCCGCGGCCCGTGGCACCGGCTGGCCCAGAGACAAAGGTCGGACCAGAGAGCCGCCAGGTCGACGCCGTCCGCATTTGCAGCCTCCTGCCTGACGGTCGTGCCGCGTTCGTGTTCGACGGTGGCTTCTCTAACGAGTCCGACGATCCACCCTGCGCGCCTGGCGCGGAAGCAGAGCTCGAGATCCTGCGCATAGAACGCGTACGACTCTTCGAACAGGCCGACTTCGGCGAGCACCTCGCGCCGGATCGTCATCGCGGTCCCGGCCACCCAGTCGACTCTCGCCTGCACGCGGGCGCCGCCGCGGGCCCGGGCGATCCTCGAAGCGACACCGGAAGCGGCAACGAGGCACCAGGACGGAGTCGGCTCGGGACCGCCGCTCCATTCGTCGTTTCCCCGCGAATCGACGAGGCGCGCCCCCGCGATGCCCGACTTCGGATCGCCCGCGAACCACGCGACGATGGCGCGGAGCGACCCCGGTCGAAGGAGCGCATCGCTGTTCAGGCACATCACGAGCGGCGCCCGGGCCACCCGGAGGCCGCGGTTTGCTGTCCCCGCGAAGCGCATCCGGTTCGCGTTGCGAAGCAGCGTGACGCCCGGATGTTGCGACGAGATGGCCTCGGCCGTGCCGTCGCTGCCCTCGTCGTCGACGACGATGATCTCGACATTCGCGGAGTCGCGCTCCGACTCGATCGACGCCAGCGTCCGCAGCGTGGACTCTCGCGTGTTGCGCGTCGGAATGACGATGCTGATCTCGGGCGCACCCATGCGGGGAGAGATCTTATTGCAGCTGCCCGAAAATGACGGCACGCGGGTTCGCGATGCCGTACGCCCGCCGTGAGGGTGCGCTGCGGAGGTGTCGGGGATTAATATTCACCCCAGGGTCTCACCATGCGATGGATCGTCGTGACGTGCGTTCTGCTCCTCGCCTGCGCCTCGGTTCGCGCGCAGTCGACTCCCTGCGAGTCCTTCGGAAGCTACCGCGAGTGCCGCATCGCCACGAACGGCCGCGCGCGGCTCGTGATGGAGCTCAGCAACCAGGCCTGCTTCGAAGACCTCACCTGGGGAGCTCGATCGAACGGCACGGTGTGGGTCGACCGCGGTTGCCGTGCGAAGTTCCGGGTCGACAGCATCTACAGCTCGACCGAGCTCGGGGGCGCGCGCATCGTCTGCGAATCGCTCGACGGCCGCCTCGAGGTCTGTCCCGCCGACGGCGGCCGCGGGGTCGAGCTCTCGCGGCAGCTCAGTCGCACAGCCTGCCTCGAGGGAAAGGACTGGGGCTACAGCGCCGAGCGCGCGCAGATATGGGTCGATCACGGCTGCCGCGCGGAATTCGTTCTCGGCAGGTTGTTCGGGCCCGCGCTCCCCGTCGAGCCGCTCGAGAACACGCTGGTCTGCGAGTCCGCCGACGGGAAGCGACGCGCCTGTCCTGCCGACACGACGGCCGGCGTGCAAATCGTGCACGAGTTGGGAGACAAGCCGTGTGCCTTTGGGCGCGACTGGGGCTTCGAGACCAAGAAGAACGAGATCTGGGTGGCGCGAGGGTGCCGCGCCGAGTTTGCCGTGCGCGGAAAGCCCGTGGTGAGCACCGTCGTCTGCGAATCGAAGAGCGGCGCGCGCAACCACTGTGCCGCCGGCACTGAGCCCGGCGTCGCGCTGGTGAAGGTGCTTGGGGAGGGTCGCTGCGTACTCGGCACGACCTGGGGTTTCGACGACGAAGGCGTTTGGGTGAGCGACGGATGTCGCGCGCAGTTTGCCCTCGGCGGCTTCCGCCTGCCGGAGTCGGCCGTGCCGAAGTCGGCGACGAGGATCGTCTGCGAGTCGGAGCTCGGGAATCTCACGCAGTGCCCCACCGACACGGCGCGCGGCGTCGGGCTCGTGCGCCAGCTCGGCGAGAGCCCGTGTGTCCTGAACCGGACGTGGGGCTACGGCGCCGAGGGGATCTGGGTGAGCGAGGGCTGTCGCGCGGAGTTCGCGGTCGCGCGGTGAGATGCGGTGAGATACTGACGGGCGCGCCGCACGATCCGACGGCGAGGCGACGGACGACCCGAGACGGAGACCGCTCATGAACGGCGCTGACATCCTCGACCTCTATCGCTACAACGGCTGGGCGAACGAGCGCATCACGTCCTCGGTGCTCACCCTTTCCCGTGAGGCCTTCACACGTCATCTCGGCGGAAGCTACCCGACGATCCGCGACGCCTTTTCGCACATCGTCTCGGTCGAGTGGGTGTGGCTCGAGCGATGGGCTGGTACCAGCCCGACCGCGGCGCCGGTGTGGGCTGCGTCGACGGAGCCGGCGTTGCTCGCCGAGCATCTTCGTGACGTCGACGCGCGGCGGTACCAGTTTCTCGCGGGGCTGTCGGCGGATGCGCTCGACGCGCGCGTCTCTTTCGTCTACCTCAGCGGCGCGGCGGCGGCGCACCGGTTGCAGGATCTGCTCGTCCACGTGGCCAACCATTCGACCTACCACCGCGGGCAGGTCTCCTCGATGCTCCGCCAGGTCGGCACGGCTCCTCCCTCGACCGACTTCATCGTCTACAGGCGGGAGACGTCGACCGAAGGCGCCTAACCCTCGAGGGCGCGGCGCATCGACCCGAAGCGCTTTCTGTACTGCGAGGGCGTGAGACTAACGTGCCGGCGGAAGAGGCGCGAGAAGAACCCCGCGTCCTCGTAGCCGACCTCGAATGCGATCTCCTCGACGGGGCGGTCGCCTCCCTCGAGCATCTGTTTCGCCTGTTCGAGGCGGAGCGTGTGCACGTACTCGAGCGGCGACATGCCGGTGGCCAGCTGGAAGCGGCGTTTGAAGGAGCGTTCCGGGAGCCCGCTGAGGCGCACCATCGCCGCGACCGGCGAAGGCTCGTGGTAGTGCTCGGCGATCCACGCCTGGCACTCTCTGACGACCGCATCGTCGTTCTGCCTCGCCCCTGCCAGGCGCGCGAACGGTTGCTGCCCGACCTCGTGCCAGTCGATCAGGTTGATCTTCGCGACCTGCATCGCGGCATCGACGCCGACCGTCCGCGCGATGAGGTAGAGCGCGAGGTCGAGCCACGACGTCCCTCCTCCCGCCATGACGAGCCGTCCCCCTTCACCGGAAACGACGAGCGCGCGCTGGCGCTGCACGCTCACGGTCGGATAGCGCCGTGCAAGGATGTCGCAGTACGCCCAGTGCGTCGTGGCTGCGTGGCCGTCGAGCAGCCCGGCTTCGGCCAGCAGCATCGCTCCCGAGCATGCCGAGGCGAGCGTCGCCCCCCGCGCGTAGCGCTCGCGCAGGAAGCGCGTCTCCACCTCGAACATCCCCTCGAGCGGCGCGCCAGGCGGGATCGTGACCTCGGGCACGATGAGGATGTCGACCTCCGGGAGGTCGTCGATCGTCGTGTCAGGTTGGATGACCACCCCGTTGGCGGCCTCGAACGAACCCGTTCGCTTCGCAACGATGAACGCCTTCACCAGGCTCGGCCCGGGTGTTCCATCGACGATCGATCCCCAGTCGCGCCCGGTCGACGCGAACAGGTCGTAGAGCCCGTAAACGACCGAGGCGGTCGTCTCTGGAAAGGCGAGGATCGCGATCGTGACGGGTCGATTTTCGACACTCATGGCCGATTCGTCCGGTTTCTTGCCGAAACGGCTTTAGTAACTCCGCCCCGGCGGTCCGACATTGCGGTTCGGAACATTGAACCCGAAGGAGGACCCCGATGCCAACCCCGATTGAAGTACTGACCGACCCGATCTCGCTCGTGGTGCTGGCGATTTATGGCGCGCTGATCCTGTGGGAAGCCGTCGCGCCCGCACGCGAATTGCCAAGAGTGAAGGGATGGAGGCTGCGAGGGATGATCTCCTTCGGAGTGTTCTTCTTTCTGTCGACCTACCTTCCGCTCCTCTGGGGCGGGCAACTCGCACGTCTTCAGTTGTTCGATCTGACGGGACTCGGAACGTGGGGTGGTGCGATCGCCGGGCTGTTCGTCTACGAGATGGGAGCCTGGGCCTATCACCGGGCGCTCCACGCCTCGGACTTCCTCTGGAGAACGGTCCACCAGATGCACCACAGCGCCGAGAGGCTCGACACGTACGGCGCGTTCTGGTTCGGCCCGCTCGACATGGTCGGCTGGACGGCAGTCGCGAGCGTGAGCCTGACTCTCGTCGTCGGCGTAACCCCGGAAGCCGCGACGCTCGTGCTATACGCGACGACCTTTCTCGGCGTCTTCCAGCACGCGAACATCAGGACGCCGAGGTGGCTCGGATACATCGTGCAGAGGCCGGAGAGTCACTCAGTGCACCACGGCCGAGGGATCCACAATGGCAACTTCGCAGATCTCCCGGTGTTCGACCTGATCTTCGGGACGATCGACAACCCGGTCGATTTCGCGCCGGCGACGGGCTTCTACGATGGCGCGTCGTCGCGAATCGGCGAGATGCTCGTGTTTCGCGACGTGACGACACCGCCGCCGGCGAAGGGCGATGCGAAGGCGCCGGTGCGCGTGCTCGGGCGCGCGAACGCGGCGTGATCCGCGTCCGATGCCAACTTCAGAATTCGCGCAGACGCGAAGAGGGGCACGGCATGCCGTGCCCCTCTTCATTGCCGCAAGAAATCTACGAGCGTTACTTCGCGGGTGCCGGCGCCGGGACGGCCTCGAGCATCGTCGAGAGCTGCTCGGCCTTCGTCTTCACGTCGCCTGCCTTCGCGATCGCGCCGGTGATGTCTCCAGCGGTGAACGCGTCCGAGGCGGCGGTCCAGCCCGCGGTCACGTCGGCGAGGGAGGTCTTGGCAGTCTCGACCATTGCAGCGTCGACTCCCTTGGGGAGCTTCTTCATCGCGGCGAGACCACCGATCTTCTCGGTGAGCGACTGAACCATGGCGGGAAGCGAGCCCTGCATGTCGGCCCACTGCTTCATCAGCTCTTCCTTCTTCGCGGCAGCGGCCTTCATCACCTCGTCGGCCTGCGCCGGGAGAGCCTGCGCCGCGGTGAGGGCGCCCTTGTAGTCCTTGGCGTCGAATTTCGCTCTCGCGTCGGCCGCAGCCGCCGTAAGGGCATTGAACTGCTCGGGCACGTACTTTTCGGCCTCGGGCTTCACGTTCGCGATTGCCTCGTCGGCAACCTTGAGAGCGGCTTCGGCCGGAGCTTTGCTGCAGCCTGCGGCGAGCAGCGCGAGAATCATCAGTCCAACAACGAACAGCTTGCGCATCGATTACTCCTTTTTCCAGTGTTGAATTGTTCTGCGGGGGGCCGTTTCCGGCCCTTACAGGATCAGAATCCTACACGCCGGAAGCTTTGGGAGCGAGTGTTTGCGCGCACATCCGCCCGGTTGGTAAGACCCGGACGCTCGCGGCCTACGCGCACCGTGATTCACCGAGCCCTGCCGCGCCGCCCGGGGCGAAGCGGCCAGTCGGCGACGCGAGGGACGTTTGACAGCGATTCGCAGTGAGGACATGCTTTTCGGCGTCCCGCGAAGTTCCGAGAACCCGATCCGATGGAAGGCTGCCTCGCTCTTCTCGCCCTGGCAATTTCGGCGGTGCTCATCGCACTGCCGGTGATCTCCCTGATCGGGAATCTCCAGCTTCGAAGCCGCATGAAAGTGCTCGAGCGCCAGCTCGACGAACTGCGGGAGAGCGTCGCGGCGCAGACGGCGCGCACCGCTCCCGGAACGACGCGCGTACCGGAGCCGGCGCCTCCGGCTTCGCCGGCTCCAGAGCCCGTGCCCCTGTCTGCGACGGTCACTCCCGAGGCGATGTCGGAATCTCCCGCGGCGATGGTCGCGACGCTCCCGCCGGAGCCGCCGTCTCCCGAGTCGCCACCCGAAGTACTGACGGCGATTGCGGAAGGCGCGCCCGACCTTCCGTCGCCGGAACTCGAGCTCGCAGCCGCCGCTCCGGCCCTGATTCCCATGACGCTTTCCGCAGAGCCGCTGCCTCCCGAACCCGCACCCGAGGTTCTGGCGGCGATCTCGGAAGGTGCGCCCGACCTCTTGCCGTCCGGGCCCGAACTCGATGCCGGGGCAGCGCCAACGAACGCGGAAGTGTCGCCTCCGTCGCCGCCGCTCGCGGCGCCGCCAAAGCAGGGCACCGACTGGGAGCGCTTCGTCGGCGTGAAGCTCTTCTCCTGGATCGCCGCGGTCGCGCTCGCGCTCGCCGCCGTCTTCTTCCTCAAGTACTCGGTTGATCACGGATGGCTCGGCCCGCCGGTGCGCATGCTGATCGGCCTTGCGGTCGGCGTCGGGCTGCTCGTCGTGTGCGAGCTGAAGGTTGCGGGCCGGTATCGCACGACTGCGAACGCGTTCGACGGCGCCGGCGTCGCGATTCTCTACGCGACACTCTTTGCAGCGCACGACCGCTGGCAGTTGATTCCGCAGAGCGCGGCGTTCGCGTTGATGGTCGCGGTGACGGCCGTCGCGGTCATCCTCTCGGTGCGCCGCGACTCGGTCTTCATCGCGCTGCTGGGACTGCTCGGCGGCTTCTCGACGCCGGCGCTCCTGTCGACCGGGAGCGACAGGCCGTTCAGCCTCTTCGGATATCTCCTGCTGCTCAACGCCGGCATCGGCTGGGTGGCGTACCGGAAGCGCTGGCCGTTCCTCTCGCTGCTGACGCTCGTCTTCACGACGATCTACCAGTGGGTCTGGGTGGTGCGCTTCGTCGACGGAGCACGCGTCGGAGTTGCGGCCGCGGTCTTTCTCGTCTTCCCGATCGTCGCCGTGATCGCGCTCTGGCTCGCCGGGCGGCGTGACGGCGATCCGCCCGGAAAGCTGTTCGAAAAGACCGCGCAGATGAGCGCGGTGCTCCCGCTGGTCTTCGCGGTCTACGGCGCCGCGGTGGGCGGTTACGCCGATCGCTTCGCGGTGCTCTTCGGGTTCCTTCTGTGTGTCGACATCGGGCTCGCGCTCATCGCGGCGTGGAAACGCGACGCGGAGGCGCTGCACCTCCTCGGCGCGATGACGACGGTGCTCGTCTTCGCGGTCTGGTCGGGCTTCTCGTACCGCGAGTTCGCGTGGCCGTCGATCGTCGCGTGGGTCGCCGCGTTCGTGCTGCTCTACCTGGCGGCGCCGGCGATCGTGCGGCTCGCGGGGCGGGACTACACCGCAGCGGGACGTCATGCGGTGCTCGCCGCGCCCGCGCTCCTCTTCATGTTCACGGTGCTCTCGGAGATCGAGCTGCGCACGGTCGATCCGAGACTGCTCTTCAGCGTGCTCTTCGCGCTCGCCGTAGCGCTCGCGTTCGGGGCTGCCCGTTACCGCTCCGGGAGGATCTGGCTCGTCGCGGGGTTCTTCGCCGTGACGGCACAGTTCTCGTGGTCGCTCGGGTATCTGGTTCCGAGCAACGTCGGCACGGCGCTCGTCGTGCACGGAGCGTTCGCGCTGCTCTTTCTCGCGGTGCCGGTCGCGGCGCGCGCGGCAGGGAATCCTCTCGCAGCCTCCCGTGCCGCGGCGATCGTGCCGGTTCTGCAGATCGTCATCATGGCGCTCGCGGCGCGCGGCCACGTCGCGCGGCA
>JAMPYE010000156.1 GCA_023700825.1 Thermoanaerobaculia bacterium
AGCCTTCCCGTCAGGCCCGGTCACGCGACCCAGGATCTTCGTTCCCGTTTCCAGCGCGACTTCGAGATCGCGGACCGGTTTGCCTTCCTCGAGCACGAGCCCGGGAACGCGCTGCTGCACGTAGCCCGGCGCCGACACGATGAGCTGCAGAGGCCCCGGAGCAAGCCCGTCGAGTTGGAACGCTCCGTCGTCCGTCCTGAAGCTCTTGAGCACCGGCTGCATCATGATTCGCATTCCGCCGCCGCCCGACTCTCCCGAAACGCCCGCGGAGAACTCGGTGACCGGACCGCCGCTCGCCTTGTCGATGACGCGTCCCGACACCGACACTCCCTTCGGGACTTCGATCGTCAGGTCGCTGGCTGGCGCGGTGACGGAGCGCATCATCTGGATGAACTCGTCCGGCTTCCGCACCATCAGCATCACCGTGCCGGGGGCCAGGTCTTTGATTGTGAAGCTGCCATCGGGGCCCGTCGTGGTACTCGAAGTACCGCCTCCCATCATCACCTGGAGGGCGACTCCGTCGATGCCCGCGCCGCCCGCGCGAACGACGCGTCCCACGATTTCGGCTCCCGGCTGCAGAGTCACCTCGAGCGGCGCGACACCAGGCTTTACGTCGACCGGGCTCGAGCGGTAAGGCGCGAATCCCTCGCGGCGGAAGGCGAAGTAGTAAGTCCCTTCCGCGAGCCTCATCGAGAATCGGCCGTCGCTGGCTGTCTGCACGTCCTCGGCTCCGGCGCTCTCGCCGAGCACCATCCGGACCATCAACTGACCGCCGCCCCCTCGCTCCGGAGATCCCGCGGTCACCGTCACGCCGGAGACTGCCGTTCCCGCCTGATCGGTGACGATGCCCGTCACTTCGATGCCACGCGGAATCGTGATCACGACCCCACTCTTCGTTTCGCCACTCGCGAGCTTCATCGACGGCGCCTCGCCGCCGGGGAGCCCTTTCTTCGTCGCCTCGAGGGAAGTCTCCTCGTCAGGGTCGACACTGCGAAGAACGAACCTGCCGTCGGGGCCGCTCATCGCTCCGAAACCCGGACCGGGCCTCATCCGCAGACCACGCCCCGGCCTTCCAGCTTCCGGGGCCGGCATCACCCACGCCGCGGCAACCGGCCGCTTGTCGTCGTCGATGACGTTGCCGACAACGCGTGCCTGCTTCATCACCGGCAGCGAGCGGTCAACCGATCCCCCGGCGGTCAGCGTCACGTCGACGCTCGTGAACGAGTAGCCGGGAGCGTTGATCTGGAGGGCATAACTGCCCGACGCGAGCTCGATCGTGAACGCGCCTTTCGCGTCGGTGATCGCCGACGTGCCGCCGGCACGCCCGGAGGTGCGCCCGATCGCGTCCCCCTCCGCGGGGATTGCGATGACCTCCGCGCTCGACACGGCGAGCTTCGACTGCGCGTCGCGAACGACACCCGTCAGCTTCGGCGTCTTCGACAGGCGGAGCAACAGCGCGCCTTTCGACGGCGATGCAGCGGCGCTCGTGGCACCCGACACGGCGCGCAACTCCTGCCACTTCGCCGGCGCGTGAGCGATTGAAAACGCGCCGTCGTCGCCCGACGCACCCAGCTTCCAGCCGTCCACGTAGATCTCCGCCTTCGCCACCGGCGTCTTGCCGTTGGCCTCCATGGCGTGCCCTTCGATGGCGACTCCCTTCGCGACCTTCCGATCGAGGGCGACCTTCGACCGCGCCGGCAGCGCCGCTTCCGAGTCGACCGCGTAATCGGGATGCACCGTCGTGACGCGCTGAGCCCACTTCTCCGGATCGGGAACGGCGTAACGTCCCTCGGCGTCAGTCACCGCCACGATCTCCGCGCCACCGCCCGAGGTCCAGACGACCCGTGCACCGGCGACGGCCGTCGAGCCGGCGCGCACGGTGCCCTTCTTCTCCTGCACGGCGATGAGAGCGATCGCGCCGATGTCCTCGTCCTTGTTCACGCGCAGCGCGGAAGGAGCGAAGCCTGCCGCCTCGACCTGCATCATCGCGACCGGCACGTCGGTCTTCACTCCGAACGTGCCGTTTGTGGCCGTCTCGACCGTCGCGAGCGGCACGCGTCGCGGCGTCTCCGACTGCCAGCGGACACGCATCGCAGCAGCCGTCTCGAGCGCGTAGATACTGACCTTCGCTTTCGCGACCGGCGCCCCGTCGCGCGTCATCACGACGCCGCGGACGTCGGCCTGAGAATTCGGAGACAGGACAGCGAGAGTAGTGAACAGAAGTGCAAGGGCGATACGCTTCATGTTTCTCTCCATCTGGAGTGCGGCGCCGGCGGCGGCACTTTCAGTCCGATTCACACCAAAGGCAAAGCGGCGCCGATGGCGCCGCACTCCGAACAACGCACGAATCCCTTCGCGGTTCCCCGCGACGGCAATGATTCTTCGGGAGATTGAAACGCCGCGACGTCATCCGCGGTTCTCTCCATGCGATGGCATATCGTATCCCCGTCCAGCGCCGCGAGATCCTTCGCGCGAAGCTCGACGAGCTCGTCTCCACCTTCGACCTGTCGACGATCTCCCCCGATCCGCTCGAGGTGGTCCGGAAATTCGACGATCCGCTCGATCGCGAGGTCTCGGGGCTGCTCGCCGCGGCGTTCGCCTACGGGCGAGCGGACATCGTCGTCCGCAACGTCTCGGGGGTGCTGGAGGCGATGGGCCCGTCACCGCACGCCTACCTCGCGCGCGGGTTCGAGCCCGCCGAGGCACACGAACGCTTTCGGGGCTTCTCGCACCGCTTCCATAAGACGGCCGACCTGGTCGCGCTGCTTACATGCCTCGCCGGCGCGATTCGCGGGCACGGCTCGCTGGGGCGGCTTTTCGAGAGCGTTCACGACCGCGCCGATCGTGACGTCGGGCCGTCGCTCACGCGCTGGGCCTCCGCGCTGATCGCGTACGCAGGCCGTCGCCCGCGTCGCTCTCTGCGCTTTCTGATCTCCTCGCCGGAGGACGGGAGCGCGTGCAAGCGGATGAATCTCTTCCTGCGCTGGATGGTGCGCCGCACCTCACCGGATCTCGGGCAGTGGGCTTTCGTCGACCCGTCGCAGCTCGTGATGCCGGTCGACACCCACGTGCACCGCATCACGACGTTCCTCGGGCTCAACAGGCGCAAGGCAGCAGACTGGAAAACGGCGCGCGCGCTCACCGACGTCCTCGCGACCTTCGACGCCGGCGATCCGGTCCGCTACGACTTCGCGATCTGTCGCCTCGGCGTGCTCGACCTCTGCAGCACGAAGCGCCGCAAGGAGAACTGCGACGTCTGCCAGCTTCGCGAGGCGTGCCGGTTTCCGGTGGCGTGACGACGATCGTTGGGCAGCGAGATCGCGTGTGGCGCAGACACTCTTGTCTGCGCACCGCCGAAGGCGGCTCCTGACCGCACACTGAGATGGGAATCAGTAACTCTCCTGCCTTCATTCGGACTTTCGTCCTTGCCGTCGCGGGGCGGCGCTTTACGCCGCGCGCATCAGGCAGGAGTGCCTGCGCCACAAGAGGCCGGCGCCATGAATCGGAAAGGCGACAGCTCTCATCTGATCTCGCACCGTACATGGCGACCGGAGTACGATTAGCCGGCCGACCGGCCTCGGAGATTCCCATGCGCAGACTGACGATCATCATCGCCACCGCCACTCTTCTTCTCCTCGCTTCGTGCCAGGGACGGGAGCGCATGGCCTCCTCACCAATGGCGACACAGCGCGACGGAAGCAAAGTCGCGGTGGGTCCCGAGGCGGGCAAGGTCACGCTGCTGCACTTCTGGGCGGTCTGGTGCGGCCCCTGCCGCATGGAGCTCCCGGCGTTCGTGGAGTTCGCGAAGGCGAACGAGAGCGACAAGCTGCGATGGGTCGCGGTGGCGAACGATCCGAGCTTCGACGTCGTCGACGAGCACCTCCGCAAGGAAGGCATCGCGATGGAGTCGCTGCTCGACCCGCAGGGCGCGACGATGAACTCGTGGAAGGTCGACGCCATCCCGACGACGATCGTGCTCGACGGCGAAGGCAGAGAGCTCGCGCGCTATGTCGGCGCCCACAACTGGAACGATCGCGGGCAGCAGGACGAGATCCTCAAACTGGCGCGCTAGCCCGCGCCGCCGCGGCGCTTCCGGGCGTGTATCATCGGGTCTGGTCAACGACTGCAACGGAGGCTCCAGATGGCCCGCATCCCGGACGAGATCCGCGCGAAGCTCGATGACGCAATTGCCGGCATGACAGCCGCATTCCAGGGCTTCGAGGACGGCATGTTCATCCCTCAGCTCGAGCTCAGCCGCGACATGTTTGCGAGCAATCTCGCGGCGGCGGCCGAGCAGCTCAACCCGCGCACGATGAAGGAGCTCGACTTCACCTTCAACGACATCCGCACCTTCTCCGAGGAATTGACGGCGGAAGATCACGCGCGTCTCGCGCCGAGCCTCGACGCCATCGAGGCGTCGCTGGGGGCGATGCGCGGCTCCGCGGCGCTGCCCGCCGATCTCGCCGGCGCGATCAAGGCGCTGCGCGCGAAGTTGAAAGCGCGCAAGGGAGCGCTCGAGCGCGCTCTCTTCCGTCCACCGGAGTCGGCTCCCGAGCCGATACCGCACCCGCCGGCCGAGCTTCGCGACGAGGCGTCGCGCATCGCGGGGCAGCTGCAGGCGAACGGATTCGACACGCCCGAGCTCGACGAGCTCGTGACCGACACCGGAGACGAGCTCGGGCAGCTCTCGATCGAGCGGCTCGTCGAAGAGCTCGATCTCGCGCTCGACTAGCCTGAGGAAACGACATGGACGACACGAGCTTCAAGCCGGGGGCCGGCGGGACGAAGGGTGGAGTCGGCGAATTCCTCGCCGGCCTGATGATGGCGGTCGCCGGCGCGTACCTGCTGACGAACCAGGTGACGGTGACGACGAACTACTGGCAGTTCTGGGGCGTGCCGGCATTCGGCCTGACGCTCGTGCCCCTCTGCGTCGGCATCGGCATGCTCGCCTTCAACGGCAAGTCGGTTCCCGGATGGCTGCTGACGATGAGCGGGGCGGTGATCATCCTCGCGGGCATCATCATGCACCTCGACATCTACTTCCGCCCGACGAGCCTCTTCAACACGATCGTGATGCTCGTGCTGCTCGCCGGAGGAATCGGGCTCGTCGCCCGCTCGCTTCGCACCCACTGAGGCGGCTGGGCGAACACGGTCGCGAGCGGCCTTGCCGCTGCCGTTCGAGGACGCGAGGCTGCGCGCAGGAGCTTGCGCTCTAGCGCGAGGTCGCGCGCCGCGCTCGCGATACCCTCACCGAAGGGGTTCACCGCAATCGACTCGACGTCCGCGATCACTCTGCGCAGCCTGTCCATACGTTCCTCCTCACACGCTCACGAACTGCCTGATGTCGAGCTCCCTCGTCCTGTTGCGGTCGAGCGGGCGCTCGGCGCGAGGCGGCGGCAGCTTCGCGAGCTGCGTCGCCATGTAGCGATGCAGCACGGCAATGCGGCGGAGCTCCATGAGCTCCTCGCGCGTCGGCACCGAATCCGCGTCGAACACCTCGCTCGCACGGATCTCGTCCTCGAGCCTCGCAACCTGCTGCGTCAACCACGTGTGAAAACCGGTTCTCATGACTCTGTCAGTCTCTCCTCGTCGATAACTACGTTCGCAATATCGGTGTAGTTTCACCGGCGAAGTGTGAGCAGGCTCACGACCGATCGAAAAACCGGGGCCAAACGTGAGCAGGATCACGTTTTGAATGCGCCGCTGCACGGTCGCCTCCGGCGACGTGCGGGCAGGAGCGCCTGCGCCACCTGCGGCGGCGCGTGCCCTACGCGTCGGGGTCGGTGTGGTCGAAGCCTTCGCCTTCGTCCATCCGCTGGGTCACGCGCAGCAGCGTCTTCGTCACGTCGACCCGCATCGGAAGGAGTTCGAGATCGGGGAGGTCGTCGTCGATGAACTGGAACCGCCCCTCCTCGGTCTGGAGCAGGCCTAACAACTCGTTCTCCACCTTCCGGCGCATGAGGGCGAGGAGCTCCGACTCGCGGAGGACATTCAGGTCGGTGAGCGCCTTGCCGAGGCCGATGCCGGTCTTGCGACAGACCGCGCGCGCCTGCTGGTGGACTTCGTCGGTGAGCACGCCGGCTTCCATCAGGAGCTTCGACAGCGTCTGACCCTGGTCGGACGAGGCCGAGAAGATCAGCTCACCTTCCTCGAACGCGAGCACGGCAAGGCCCTTGTCCGTGGTGACCTGAAGTGTTCCGGTCTTTCGTCCTTGCCCGATCCACTGGAGCAACTCCGGGATCGGCATCGTCTCGAACGTCCCGATAAGCGGCATCGCGCTCTCCTCCCCACACACCCGCCCGACGGGCGACGCTTCATTCATGGTAGCGCGACAGGTGGGCGAAAGGCGAGCGAAAGGCGAGCATCCATGCGGCGCAGACACTCCTGTCTGTCCCGCGAGGCGGGACGAAGCGCCGCCCGTTTCCCGCACAACCCACACCACGACTGGTCGCCCCGCCGTGCGGGGCGACGCGCAGGCAGGAGTGCCTGCGCCACATCAATCTGCGCGATTCGAGCGCTCGATCTCCGCCAACACCCTCTCGTACTCATCCCAGTGCCCGACCATCGTCGCGTCGCGCCTCGCGACGCGCTCGCGGAACTCGCCGAACGACACGAGCGCGACGTCATCGACTTCCGCCGATTGGAGGACGAGCGCGTCAGCGTCGACCGCTCGCCGCACGAGGTAGATCTCCTGGACCTCGTTGTCGACGTAGCCCCGCTCCTCGATCACCCATCGCTCGCGCACGGAGCCGATGTGCGTGAGCTCGGCGGCGGCGAGCTCGATCCCCAGCTCCTCCCTTGCCTCCCGGATTGCCGCGTCGACCGCGGTCTCCCCTGCGTCGACGTGGCCCGCGACGGAGATGTCCCAGAGCGACGGATGGTTCACCTTCGTCGACGCGCGAAGCTGAAGGAGAACATCGCGGTCGGGGGTGACGAGCCAGAGATGGGAGGTGCGATGGAGGTCGCCGTCGCGGTGAACCTCCGATTTCGGTTTCGCGCGGCCGAGCGGGGCGCCGTCGGGAAGGAGAAGGTCGATCATTTCGTCGGGCATCCGAGTTGCTCTCTGCCGCGAATCGTGACGCGATCGCGGCGGCGTGTCACGCGATTCCGGCTGCGCGGTCAGGGTCGAGGGGCACGGCGACGCGTCATCAATTCGTACGGGCGACCCACCGGGTCGCCTCTATGATGCCGCGTCCTCCAATCGTCGCCGCCAGTCCGATTCAGGCGGTGCTTCGCACCGCCGCGAAAGCTTCGCTTTCGCACTCCACATGCGCTCCGCACGCTCTGGCCCTGGGCCATTGACCTCCGGCCTGCCGGTTGCCTATCGCCTCTCACCTCTCGCCTGCCTTTGCTGGAATGCCCCCCCTGTGACCTCGGTTATTGCGCAAAGAGTACCGAACCGGTACTCTTTCACTCCCCAGACCACCGGGGAGCCCCAGAGAGTCCCATGCTGAAGATCTCCAAACTCACCGATTACGGGCTACTTGCCTCGATTTACCTGGCTCGCCACCGGGGCGAGAAGGTGTCGGCGCGCGAGGTGGCGGAGTTCTGCCACCTTCCAATCCCAGCCATTTCGAAGGTCCTGAAGATGCTCCTCGAAGGAGGCGTCATCACCTCCTTCCGCGGCTCGGGCGGGGGCTACTCGCTCGAGACGGACCCGGAGTCGATCACTCTCGCCAAGCTGATCGAGGCGCTCGAAGGGCCGTGGGAGCTCGTCGAGTGCGAGGTCATCGACGACGCGGGCCACGCCGTTTGCGGCATCCGCCAGGCGTGCCCCTCGCGCTCCTTCATGTTCGGCATCAACCGAGTCATCAAGCACGCATTCGAGCAGGTGACCCTCGGCGACCTCGTGCGCGGCGGCCAGCCGGCGCTCGTGCTCGCGCAGACGCAACGACAGCTCCAGCCGACCGGAGCCTGAGAAACGAGAACGACGATGTCGAAAAACCAGCAAGTCGAGCAGCTGACCCGCCAGGAGTACAAGTACGGCTGGGTCGATGACATCGATGCCGACACTCTTCCTCCGGGCTTGAACGAGGGAGTCGTCCGCGCGATCTCCGCGCGCAAGGGCGAGCCCGAATTCATGCTCGAGTGGCGCCTCAAGGCGTTCCGCCACTGGCAGACGATGAAAGAGCCGACCTGGGCTCACCTCAGGATCGAGCCGATCGACTACCAGGGCGTCAGCTACTACTCCGCGCCAAAAAAGAAGAAGCAGTACGAGTCGCTCGACCAGGTCGAGCCCGAGATCCTCGAGATGTTCTCGAAGCTCGGCATCTCGCTCGACGAGCAGAAGCGCCTCTCCGGCGTCGCCGTCGACGCCGTCGTCGACTCGGTCTCCGTCGCGACGACTTTCCGCGAAGAGCTGAGCAAGCTCGGCATCATCTTCTGCTCCTTCAGCGACGCCGTGAAGGAACACCCCGAGCTGGTCCGCAAGTATCTCGGGTCGGTCGTCCCCTATACCGACAACTTTTTCGCGACGCTCAACTCGGCCGTCTTCTCCGACGGATCGTTCTGCTACATCCCGAAGGGCGTCCGCTGCCCGATGGAGCTGTCGACGTACTTCCGGATCAACAGCGCCGGCACTGGCCAGTTCGAGCGGACGCTTCTCATCGCCGACGAAGGCGCGACGGTGAGCTATCTCGAAGGCTGCACGGCGCCGATGCGCGACGAGAACCAGCTTCACGCCGCGGTCGTCGAGCTCGTCGCCCTTCCGGGCGCGACCATCAAGTACTCGACGGTGCAGAACTGGTACCCGGGCGACAAGGACGGCAAGGGCGGCATCTACAACTTCGTCACCAAGCGCGGCAAGTGCTTCGAGAACGCGAAGGTCAGCTGGACGCAGGTCGAGACCGGCTCGTCGATCACCTGGAAGTACCCGAGCTGCATCCTGCAGGGTGACAACTCGGTCGGCGAGTTCTACTCGGTCGCCTTGACGAACAACTATCAGCAGGCCGACACCGGCACGAAGATGATCCACATCGGGAAGAACACCCGG
>JAMPYE010000157.1 GCA_023700825.1 Thermoanaerobaculia bacterium
GCGGTTCCCTGCCTGCTCATCGCCTTTCGCCTCTCGCCTCATCGCCTCTCGCCTCTCGCCTCATCGCCTCATCGCCTAACAAAAAGGGCCGGCTCATCGCCGGCCCTCTTCGTCACGCGCTCACGCGCGTCACTTCGCGGATACCCTCGCGAGTGCCTTCTCGGTCGCCTTGAGCATCGCCTCCGGCCCGACCGGCGCTCCGGTCGCCTTCGTCATCCAGAGGTCGGGAGTCATCCTCCCCTGCTTCGTCATCCGCTCGAATTCGACACCGATGTTTCCGGCGCGCTCCATCTGCTCCTCGATCTGATGCGCGATCAGGTGCCCGATCGGATAGTCGGGAAGGTAGAGGCCGTTCGAGACCATGTGCGAGTAGACTCCGAGGAGCACGACGTCCTTCGTGCGGAAGACCGGCGCGTAGAATTCGTTCCACACGTCTCTCGCGATTCCGAGCGTCGCCACGCGAAGCTGCTCCGGCGTCGCTTCGGGGTTTGCGTACATCCATCGCCAGACCCGCATGTCGACGATCGCGACTCCGGCGATCTCGTAGGTGGCCCAGAAGTCTCCCAGCGTCGTCATCGCCTGCGCCATTTCGTCAGGCTTCGCGAGACCGAGCAGCTCGAGGTCCTTCGCCTGGAAGACGAACGCGAGAGCCTCGGTGAACGCCGTGTTCGGCACGCCTTCGACCGCGTTGAACGGAACGTCGTAGAGCGAGAACGTCTGCTCGACGTTGTGCCCCAGCTCGTGGACGGCGATGTTGTACCCCTTGTAGTCCATCCCGTCCTTGCCGACGCGGGTTCGCAGGTGCGCCTTGTCGCCGCGCCGCTGTGCTCCCATCGCGTGGCCCGCGCCGCGCGACGAATCGACCGTCACCCGCTCCGCCACGTACTTCGCTCGCTCCTCGCTGAAGCCCAGCTTCGCGAGGATGTTCGGGATATCGGCGCCGAAGGCCTCGGGCGTCGGGTACTTCTTCTTCGTGATCTCGTCGAGCTGCGCCGACGTGTACGCGCCGCGCGCCTTGAAGCCGTTGTACCAGATGTCGAAAGGCTCGAGCTTCCGCCCCAGGCGCTTCTCGATCACCTTTGCGACCTTCGGGACCATCGGCGAGCTGAGGACTTCGACGAGCATCGCCTCGACCCGCGCCTCGGGCAGTTCGCGATCGTCGTTGAATCGGCGCGCGATCATCGACGGTGCCGCGGGCGAGTACGGGTCGGCGAGCCGCGAGGCGCGATAGATCCCGAGTAGCCGCGCATAGCGCGTGTCGGGCTCGCGATCGGACGTCACCTTCATCCCTTCGGGCGCCTTGCGGTCGCTGTCGCTGACCGTAGCGGCCACGACCTGGTTGGTCTTCGGGTTCCAGTCGACCGTCGGGTTGTCGATGACGGCCTGCGGAATCGTCTGCGTGACGATGCGCTCCATGACCTGCTGAATCATTCGTTGCCGCGGAAGCCCGTCCTTCTCGCCGTACTGTGCCTTGAGCTCGTCGCGAAGGTTCCAGTGGGTGATGAGGCGAAGCTTCGGCGGGAAGAGGCGCTTCCCCTTCTCGTCGACGAGGTGGTGCATCCAGACGTTGTAGCTTGCGATGTAGCTCTCCGCCTCGGCGAACGCGACGGCGATCTTCTGATTCACCTCCGCGGGGATGCGGCGGCCGTAGCGATCGGCCAGCCTCGTCGCCGCCCACTGCGCCGGCGTCCATGACGCGCCGCTCGCCAGCTTCTCGTCGAGCGTCGTCAGCGGGAAGTTCAGAAGCACGACGAACGCGACCTTGTTCGCGAAGAAGTCGTCGTTGACGTGCGCTCCCGGATCGTAGCTTGCCGAGATCTCGTCGATCGGGAGCATCTCCCCAAGGTCCAGGTCGCTCTGCCAGCGGAACGCGCGACCGAGCTCGAGCATGCAGCCGTCTAGCTGCTCGTGCAGGAAGTCCATACGGCTCAGGAGCGTGCTGTAGGTGGCTTCGTCGCCCGCGAAGTTTTCGCGCACGAAGCTCTCGAACTCCGCCGCGTCGCCGTCGCTCTCGATCCAGAGGCTCGAGACCTGCCGGAGACCGCGTGCGAGGCGCGATCGAGAGGCGTCGCCGTAACGCGCCGCGAGCTCGTCTTCCATCTTCTTCGCGGACGCGTCGATCCATGCGGGCCGTGCGGCGCTGGTCATCGTTCCTCCACTCGCCTGAAGGGCGGTATCGGCGGCGCTCACGCTCGCGCCGAGGGCGAGTACGAGCACAACCATGGCGATCATCGTCTTCATTGGTTCCTCCGTAGACGCGGGCCTCTCTGCCTCGCGCGAAAGCTGGCGGGATGATACCGCAGCGAAGCCGTCGGGAGGGTCAGCGCCGATCGTAGTAGTCGCCGAAGCGAATCTCGAAGACGAGGCCGACGGTGATTCCGCCCTTCCTCGATTCTTCGCGCTCTTCGCGGATCCAGCTATAACCGAGCGAAACCTCGGTGAAGAGCCACTCCCGCCACACTTGCTCGCGGTAGATCGAGAGGAAGCCGTATTCCCGCAGGGGAACGTCTTCGGCCGTCTCTCCGTTCGCGAGCAACTGGTACGCGATTCCCCGCGGCTTGCCGGACCACAGCTCGAGATCGTGGTAGAGAGTGGCGTACGTCTTCCACTTCAACCCGTCGGTATCGTCGGAGACCGTTCCCTGCGCGGAGACGCGGGCGAGATTCGCGCGCCGCGGGATCCAGTCGTAACCGATGTACGTGGTGGCGCCGAACTGGTCATCGTTCGTACGGTAGAAGAGCGTCTCGTAGAAGCGGAGCGCGGTGTCGTTGGGCCAGTATTGCGTGTACCGATACCGGGCTTGCACGAAGACGTACGGGTGGACGCTCACCTTCGCGCCAAGACGATAGCTCATCCTCGAGCCGCGCTTGCCGGGCGGGTTGTATCCGAAGCCGGCGAGCCAGGATCGGTCGTCCGAGCTGTCGCGGAATGCCTCCGGGGCCGACAGGTCCTGACTCGCGTCCGAAATGAACTCTTCGGCGTTGTCGCGGCCGAGGAATGCCGTCCCCCGTTCCGTTAGATTCGGCAGTGGAATGTTGGCGTCGAACTTCGAACGCTCGTTCCATTCGCCTTCCGCGTCGTAGAGCAATCCGGTCGAGATCCGGCCGTACACCTGTCGCGGATCGTACACGTGCTCGTCGCCGAAGAAGTTGTCGAACCAGGAGGCGGAGCCGCACACGGTGTAAAAGACGCCACGCCGGAGCTTGTCGATCCACGCTTCCTTGAAGCTCGTCGGTTGCCGGCAGGGGTTCGGCGCCTGCGGCGGACCCTGCGCGGCGACTTCGACTTCCGGTGAAGCGGATGCGTCGTCGAGCGCTGGAAGCAGCGCTGCCTCCTGCTCGGCAGCGCCCTCCGGGCCGGGCGAGATCAGGCCGGAAAGATCCGCCCTGGGTGGGGCGGACGCGTCGTCCAGCGCCGGCAGTATCGGCGCATCCGGCTGCGCTTCCTGCGCTCCAGTGAGTGCGGACGCAGGCAGAAGGAGCGCAAACGTCAACGCCACGAGCAGGAATCGATGCCTCACAGACACCGGAATCATCACCCTCACCATACGGAGTACGCATCTCGAGGGTCAAGTGCCGTGTCACCGGAGTGCAGGAGTGAGCGGCAGCGTGTTGCTTACGATCAGCCTGTCGCCACGATGAATCGGCGCCATCGATTCCGTCCGCTGCATCGCCACGGCGCGCGCCGACGGGGGGAGCTCCGGCGTCTCGTCCTCGATCGTGATGGTCGCTCCGGGGCGAGGCTTGAACTCGAACACGATTTCCACCCCGCCGACGCCGACGGTGTGAATCGTGACTACACCGAGCTCCGCGGGTACGGCGAACGCATGAGCTCCAACCCGTAGGACCTTCGCGTCGAGAGCGAGATCCGCCCGAAGGCGAACGACGCTCGCGGCGCGATTCGAGCGGACGCGGATCGTCGCGCGAATTCGAGCGTCACCGAGCGGCGCCCAGCTCTCGAGACTGGCGCTCGGCGCCGGTTCGCCGCTCGCAGGCGTTTTCGACGACCAGAGATCCTGCACGGCGCGCCGGGAACCTACGCCGAGCTCCGCGACCGGCCCGCGCGCCCACGCGGCAGCAGACGCGATCGGTGCCGGAGGATCCCCCGATCCGAAGTCGGTGACCATGAGCCTTGCATCTCCTGCGTCGTTCGCATCGAGCTGAACGAAATTCATCGGCCGCGGCGAAAGAGGGGTCCAGACGGGGGTAACGAAGAATCCTGTCAGTGCCGCGATCGCAAGAAGGAGGCCGAAGTTGCCCGTGCGCAACGCCAGTCCGCTCTCGAGCAGGAGCGGCACGCAGGCGAGCGAGAGAAGCGCAACGATCACCGCAGGTGCCGGAAGCATCGAGTTCCCCATCGCCAGCGGCAGGTCGATGGCGACGTTGAAGAGCAGCGCTCCCCCGACCGCGAGCGTGACGAGCGGAGCGGCGCGAAGCCCCCGGCTGCCGCCGGCGAGCGATACCACCGCGCCGGCGATCAACGCTACGAAGAAACAGTACGCGCCTCCGGGCAGGGCGAATGCGAGAGCGATCGACACGACCGACCAGACGATCCCGAATGCGTTCCATCCGTCGGCCGGCGAAACGCGGAGACGAGCCAGGTGCGTCGCGTACGAGACCGCCGCGATCGCGACGGCCCACGCCGACGCCTCCAGCCAGTCTCCGTTCGCGGGCCACGCGGCACCGTGCGTTCGAAGCAGGGAGAGCGCGAGAAGCCCCCGCGCCGCGAGCCCGGCCGCGGCCACCGACAGCAGTGCCGCCACGAGCGCGACGGCCGATCCGCGAACGGTGCCGTCGCCTCGGCGCAGGGCGAGGACCATCCGTGCGACGACGAGAATCGCGGCCACGATCGCGAGCCAGGAGTTCCATGGCTCCGGCCAGCGGATGACGGCGAGGCCCAGCAGGTCGAAATAGCTCGAGTTCCCCGCCGACTCGAGCTTCGCGCCACCGATCGAGCGGGCGAGACCGAGCGCCGTCTCGCCCATATGCTGAATCGTGCCGGACGGCACGTTCTTCGCGCTGTTCGCGGGCGTGTGGTACTGCGCGGCGTCATCGATGAAGCCAAGCGTCAGGCCGCGCATCCCTTCCCGCTTGAAGACCGTGAAATTCGTGGCGTTAGGCAGTCGCTCGTAGACCGAGAACGACAGTGAGCTCGTCGACGGCGACGGAACGGCGCGGGCGTAGGCGTCGACGACCGCTTCGTTCAGCCGACTCGTCTCGAACATCAGCGCGCGCCCGCTACTGCCGCGCGCTTCGAGGACGATCATCGCGTGGAACGAAGCCGGATCGTGTTTCCGGACGTACGCCTCGGCGCCGAGGAGCCCCGCCTCTTCGCCGTCGTCGATGAGAATGATCACGTCGCGAGGAGGCGGCGGACCCGCGCGAAGCGCGCGCGCAACCTCCACGAGCGCCGCGACCGACGCGGCGTCGTCGCCTCCGCCCGATGAGGCCGGCACCGAATCGTAATGCGCGTTCAGTACGACCGCGGGGCCGCGCTTCGCCCCCGGAATGCTCGCGACGATGTTCTGCACGTCGGCGCACGACCCGCGGGCCGAGCACGCGAACCCCGACTCGACGTTCGCGCGGAGGCCCACGGCCGTTAGCTCGGCGATCACGCGGTCGCGAACCACGTCGTTGGCCATCGACCCGACCGGATGCACGGCGCCGTCCCCGACGAGCCTGTCGAGAATCACGCGAGCGCGCTCGGCGGAGAACGACTCGGCCGGCGCCCCGAAGGGCGCGGGTTTCGGCTCCTGGCGCGAAAACAGCACCACGGCGAGGACACCGCAGAAGATCGCGGCGGCGATCGCGAGACGGAGCCGCGCTCCCGGCGGCGGCGCGGCGGCGGTGAGATCGGGTTCGCGCAGCGGCCTGACCTCAGACGCCGGACTGGTTGGCGATCACGCGCAGCGATGCGAGCTGCTCTTCGGCATACGTCGCGGCCTTCACCTTCGGATGCGCCTCGATGATCTTCCCGTCAGGGCCGATGAGATAAGCGATGCGCGCGGCAAATTCTTCGTCCCGGGTGTCGCTCGCGCCGTAGAGCGTGCCGATCTCGCGGCTCTCGTCGGGAACCAGCGGGTACGGAAACTTGTACTTGCGTCCGAAGGCGCGGCTTGCCTCCGCCTTGTCGAAGCTCACGCCCACGATCTCGGCGTTGAGCGCGCGATAGTCTTCGTAATGGTCCCGGAACCCGGAACCCTCTTTCGTTCAGCCGGGGGTGTCGGCCTTCGGAAAGAACCAGAGCACGACGTACCTGCCGCGCAGGTCGGAGAGACGGAGCGGCCTGCCTTCGTGGTCCGTCGTCGAAAAGTCGGGCGCCCGTTCCCCCGCGGCGCGCATCGGGAACTTCGTGCGAAACAGGCTGTTGGTCACGAGCTTGACGAATCCGCTGAGCGACATGGCGAGTACGTTACCGGCATGTCGATCATGGCGCAAGGTCGGAGCCGGACGATAGGCGATGAGCAGGCAAATCGACGCTGGCCTTCGGCCTTCGCGGGTCAACTCCTCGCCTTTCGCCTGTCGCCTCTCGCCTACCCTTTCATCCATTCGAATACGCGGTAATGTCCGCCATCCATGCCGAGGCGCTCGTACACCTGCTGGGCGGCGGTGTTGCGCGTGTCGACGTAGAGGCGGATGCCGCGGATCGCGGAGCTCTCGCGCACGAGCCGCTGGATCGCTTCGTACATTCGGCGATAGACACCACCACCGCGCGCTTCTGGCACGACGTAGACGCTCTGGATCCACCAGACGACCCCGTTGCGCCAATCGCTCCACTCGTACGTGATCATGAGCGATCCGACGACGTTGCCGTCCTGCGCGGCGACGAAATAGCGACCCAGCTCCGAGTCGGCGAAGACCGCGGCGACGCCTCGCGTGCAGGTCTCGAGATCGAGCTCGATCCCCTCGGTTTCCCTCGCCATCGCCAGCTGAAACTCGACGATCCTCGGTGCGTCAGCGTCGGTGGCATCACGAACGACGAAAGCCATGGGTTCCTCCGGGCGCAACATAGCACGGCCGAAATGTCTCCGCCCATCGCGGCCGCCCTCGCCGTTTCGTGGGCTCGCGCTTTGTTATCATTCGGCGCCTTGTCGAACGACCCCGCATCTGCACTCGACAGCCGAGCCGCCGCCACGCGCGGCATGCTGCTCTTCGTCGCGTCGTCGTCGCTCTTCGGGCTGATGGCGTTCATCGCGAAGCTCGCATCGGCGCGGATTCCGGGCTCCGAGGTCGCGATGATCCGATTCGCCGTCGGGCTCGTTCCGATCCTCCTGATCACCCGCATCCGCCGGCGGTCGTTCGAGTGGACCCGGTTCGACCTTCTCCTGATTCGAGGCTTCTTCGGCGGCACTGCGGTGCTTTTCTATTTCCTTGCGATCGCGCACATCCCGGTCGGCGTCGCGACTCTGCTCAATTACCTCTCTCCGGTTTTCGCGGGGATCTACGCGGCTGCGTTTGCCGGCGAGCCGCTGCGGGCTCGCATCGTCGTCCCTCTTTTCGTGGCACTAGTCGGGGTCTGGCTCGTCGTCGGCGCCCAGGGGAACAGCTCGTCGGTTCTCGGTTTCGGGAAATGGGAGCTGGTCGGGCTGCTCTCCGCAGTCTGCTCGGGAGCGGCCGTGACCGCGATCCGAGTCGCGCGCCGCACCGAGAACTCGTGGGCGATCTTCTCGAGCTTCTCCATCTTCGGCGTCATCGTCACGGCGCCGTTCGCGATCTGGAACTGGATCCCGCCGACTCCTTACGAGTGGTTTCTGCTTACGCTCGTCGGCATCGTCTCCATCGCCGCCCAGATGTTGATGACGCATGCCTTCCGCTGGGTCCAGACCTTGATCGCCGGCGTGATCTCACAGATGGGAGTCGTCGTCGCGATGCTTCTCGGTGCGGTTTTTCTCGCTGAAAAACTCACGCCGCGTTCGCTGCTCGGAACGGCGATCACTCTGGCCGGCGTCGTCGCCGTCATGGTCGTGAGCAACCGGCCCGTGGTCGACGAGATCGAGCCTTAGAGCCCGGCCACCTGCTCCCTGAGCATCGGCCGGAAACGTTCTCGACAGCGCCTGCAAGCCTGGAATCCTGTCACCAGTCGGGGCCATCTATGTCCATTAATGTCCATTGTTGTCCTTTACAAGGTTTCAATGGGAGAGTAATCTCGCCTTGTCGTGCCCGAGACGCTGAACACCGGAGACATCCTTACGATCCGCCAGCTGGCCGAGTACCTGATGGTCTCGGAGAAGACGGTCTACCGGATGCTCGACCGGAATCAGCTTCCGGCGGTTCGAGTGGGGGCGCAGTGGCGATTCCGACGGCAGGACATCGACGCCTGGCTGACGGACGAGGTCCGGCGGGTCGAGCACGAGGGCCAGCGCACGGTCCTCGACGCGCTCGAGCCCTCGGAGCTCGCGCTTCATCCTCTCCTCTCTCCCGAGAACGTCTGGCTGGCTGTCGCGCCCTCGTCTCGTGACGAGCTGCTCGCACTCATGACTCGCGAAGCGTCGCTCGACCCGCATGTCGATCGCGATCAACTCTACCGGTCGATCCGCGAGCGCGAGGGGCTCTGCTCCACGGCGATGCTCATCGATGCAGCGTTCCCCCATCCGGTCGATCCGCGGCCGTTCCGCTTTTCGCGCAAGCGAATCCTTCTTTCGGTGCTGCGCGAGCCGCTCGATTTTCTCGATCCGCACGGGCATCGCCCTCGTGTCGTCGCGATCATCCTCGCCCGATCCACGCAGGGTCATCTCCTGGCAATCTCGCGCGCGATCAAGCTGTTCGGATCGCCTTCGCTCATCGAGCGACTGAAGGCGGCTCGCGACCCGGCCGAGGCGATCGCAGCGATCGGGGCTGAAGAGGCGGGCCTCGCGCCCGACGGCCCCGGCAGGGAGAACGGATGAAGCTGACGGTGACGGAAGCCGCATCGCTTCTCGGCGTCACGGACGACAGCGTGTACGACTGGATCGAACAGCGGTCGCTGCCCGCGCAGCGCATTCGCGGCCAATA
>JAMPYE010000158.1 GCA_023700825.1 Thermoanaerobaculia bacterium
AAACCGTTGCGCTCGATGTTGAGCGCGAGGTTCTCGCCCATCACAGCGAGACCGACCATGCCGATCTTTGCTTTGCCTGACATTGATATCTCCTCTCAATAAGCGTGTGTAGAGTGATGCGGAAACGTTTCGCCCGCCGGCCCGGGGAAGGCCGGCGGGCGGGATGTTCGTGGAACGCGTGTCAGACGACGTCTTTGATGATGTCGTGGAGGTGCTTGAGCCCGGAGCGAACGTCCTTGCCGAGATCGACACGGAGCGCGCGGCGGCCTCGCGACGCGAGAGAACGGAAGTCGCCGAGCGCCTGGGCGCTCTTGAGCACGCTGTACGAGTACGGCTGGCCCGGGATCGCGAAGTCGACGTTGTCGGGAGCAGTCACCTGGACGAACACGCCTTCGTCCGACCCGCCCTTGTGGAGCTGGCCGGTCGAGTGGAGGAAGCGCGGGCCGTACCCGGTCGTGGTCGCCACCTTCTTCCGGTCGCGGACGTGCGTCCTGATCTGCTGCAGCGTCGTCTCGACCTCGTCGATCTCCTCGATGTAGTCGAGCAGCGCCACGTAGTCGCCCGCCTTCACGGACGCGAAGTGATCCTTGAGCACGTCCTTGACCGTCTTCCCGTTGCCTCCGCCCGACTGTGCGTAGATCGTCAGCGTGCCGTCGGTGGCGACGACGGTCTGCTCCTTGAGCGAGCCGTCTTTCGTGAACGCCTCGAGCAGCTCCTTCGTCGCATCCTTCGATTCCTGCACGTTCGGCTGGTCGAACGGGTTGATGCCGATGACGTAGCCGGCGACGGCCGTGGCGAACTCCCAGAGGAAGAACTCCTCGCCGACGTCGTAAAGGTCGTTGAGCGTGCGATAGACGACCGGGTGTCCGGCTGCTTCCAGCGCCTTGAACTTCGCGGCCGTAGCTTTGTCGAGCTCTCCGACCGAGATCGAGACGAAGAGGCGGTCGTCGCCGTAGACCGACGGGTCGCCAATGGGCTCACCCGCGACGGGGACGATTCCCTTTCCTTCCTTGCCGGTCGACTCGGCCAGCAGTTGCTCGATCCAGAGGCCGAGTGAAGCGACCTTCGGCTGGGCCACGATCGTCAGCTTGTTGCGCCCCGCCTTCGCGCACTCGCCCATGATCGCGCCGAGGCGCGCCCCAGGGTTGTCCGGGGCCGCCACGACGGACGCGCACGAATTGACGATCCGGTCGGCGCGGTCGAGGAGAGTCTTGACGTCGAGGCCCATGAGCGCGCCCGGGACCAGCCCGAAGTAGGAGAGCGCGGAGTAGCGGCCTCCGATGTCCGCGGGATTGAGGAAGATCCGCTTGAACTTGTCGTCGGTCGCCATCTTCTCCATGAGCGTGCCGGGATCGGTGACTGCGACGAACTGCTGACCCGGATCGGGGCGGCGCTTCGCGACCTGGTCGAACCAGTACTTGTAGAAGACGAGAGGCTCGGTCGTCGTGCCCGACTTCGACGAGATGACGAACATCGTATGGTCGATGTCGATCTTCTTCGCGAGCAGGTCGAAACCGTCCGGGTCGGTCGTGTCGAGCACCACGAGCTCGGGCCATCCTTCGATTCTTCCGAACGTGCGGCGGAAGACCTCAGGGCAGAGCGACGAGCCGCCCATCCCGCAGAGCATCACGTGAGTGAAGCCGCGCGAGCGGATCTTCTCGGCGAAGGCGATGAGGTCGTCCTCGTGGTCGATCATCATGTCGACGACCGAGAGCCAGCCGAGCGCGTTCCTGATGATCTTCTGGTGCGCCTCGTCCTGCTTCCAGAGCGCGGCGTCCTTTTTCCAGATCTTCGCGGTCACGCCCTTCTTGTCGGCGTCCTTGATCTGCGCGAGAACCGCCTCGCCGTACTTGCCGAGCGAGGCGGTCAGGCGGTCGTGAATGCCCGAGACGAGCGCGTCGCGCTTCGACTCGATCGACTGCACGAGGGTGTCGAACGAACCAACGAAAGAGGCGAGGCCGTCGACCTGCAGCTTCTTCGTCACCGCGGCCATGTCGATGCCGATGGCGGCCAGGTCCGCGAAGAGCTTGTGGCACTCGTCGATCCCCTGCTCGAGAGTCGGCGCGACCTTGCCGTGGTCGCGGAACGCGTCGTACGTCGCCGGCGGAACGGTGTTGACCGTCTCGGGCCCGATGAGGTTGTCGAGGTAGAGCACGTCGGAGTACTTCGCGTTCTTCGTGCCGGTGGACGCCCAGAGGCAGCGCTGCACCTGCGCGCCCTTCGCGAGGAGCGCGGCGAAGCGCGGGCCGTGGAAGATCTCCTTGAACTTCTGGTAGGCGAGCTTCGCGTTCGCGTTCGCCGCCTTTCCGAGGTACGACTCGAGCTTCTGCTTCTCGGCGTCCGAGCCCGCGTGACGGATCTTGTGCTCGAGCTCCGTGTCGACCGCGCTGTCGACGCGCGAGACGAAGAAGCTGGCGACCGACGCGATGTTCTGGACGCTCTTGCCCTCGGCCGCGCGGCGCTCGAGCCCCTTGATGAACGCCTCGGCGACCTGCACGTAGTTCTCGAGCGAGAAGATCATCGTGACGTTGATGTTGATGCCGCGGTAGATCGCCTCTTCGATCGCAGGGAGGCCTTCCTGCGCGGCGGGGATCTTGATCATCACGTTAGGGCGGCCGAGCCGCTCGAACAGTCGCGTCGCCTCGTCGATCGTCCCCTGGGTGTCGTACGCGAGTCGGGGATTGACCTCGAGGCTGATGTAGCCGTCGATTCCCTTCGTCATGTCGTAGACGGGGCGAAGAATGTCGGCGGCGAGCGCGATGTCGTCGACCACGAGCGACTCGTAGATCTCCTTGATGCCGAGGCCGAGGTTGATGAGGTTGCGAAGCTGCTCGTCGTAGTCCTTCGAGCCCGTGATCGCCTTCTCGAAGATCGTCGGGTTCGAGGTGACGCCGCGAAGATCGTCCTGCTCGATCATCTTCGCCAGGTCGCCGCCCTTGAGCATCGCGCGGCGAATGTTGTCGAACCAGATCGACTGGCCCGTCTTCATGAGTTCGGTAAGTGAATTGGACATGGGAAAGCTCCTCCGTGTGTGGGTACGTCGGGCGAATTATGTCGCTTGCGCACTGCTCGCGCCACGCCGGCGAGCCGGCGGGACAGTTCGATAAGGAACGGGAATGACGCAGGATTATAGACCGGACTGCGGCCGGAAGCGTTGTGAATTGGGCGTGGAGCCGTTATGGTCGGCACGTGGAAAGGGATCCCGTTCCCGAGCCTGCGTGCACGGATTCGCAATGGACGTGACGACGGAGAAAGACGGCACTCGTGGAGCCTCGCCCGGGCGCGCCGGTGAGGCCCGTCGCCTGGTGTGGTTCGCCGGCTGCGTCGCACTCACGGCGATGATCGGCGCCTACTGGTGGAGGATTCCCGCCGCCGATCGATTTCGCGCGGCCGTCTCGCCGCTCGACCGGGTCGCGGGCATGAACACGGAGACGCGGGTCGGGTGGCAGTTCCTCTGGCAGGCGCGCGACGTGCTCCCGGCAGGAGCCACCTATACGATCGTCGGGAGCGAGCCGCACGCGGAGACAAGCCTTTACTTCATGTCGCTCGCGGTGCTCACGGAGCTCCGCGGCATGCCGTCGCATTACGGTGAGCTGCCCGTGGAGCAGGGGGGCGCGGCGCGGTACGTACTCGTTTCCCGCTGTTCGCTGGAGCCTCCCGGGGCGACGCTCGTGCAGCGGCTCGACGACGGCTGCGTCTGGGACCGGGGGGCGCGATAATGGCCGAAGGCACGCTCTTTTTCCTCGCACCGCTCGCGCTCTCGCTCTTCGGCCTGCCTGCCGCGTGGGCGAGCCCCGTCGACCGGTTTTCTCCCGCCGGGAGATTCTCGGCCGCGTTCGTCACGGGCGTCGTCGCGTTTACGGTCTGGCTCACGATCCTCTCGACGGCGGGCATCCGATGGAGCGCGGTCAGCGTCGTCCTGCCCCTCGGGGGGGGCTCGCTTGCTCTTGCCGTCGTCCTCGCGCGGCGCGTGCCGCCGCGATCACCCGGGGGCGGTGAGCCTCGCACGCTGGCGTGGATCCTCGGTGTCGCGTCGTTCGCCATCGGTTCGGGTCACCTCGCGCTCGCCGCGCTCACGTCGCGGGCGACGTCGATGGACTACCTCTATTTCTGGGGGGTGAAGGCCCTGCGGTTCGCGCGGATCGGCGGGATCGACGCCAGTCTTCTCGCCGAGCCCTTCGCGTCGCACATGCACTCGAACTATCCGCCGCTGGTTCCGCTCGTGTACGGCTGGGGGATCGAAGTGGCCGGGGCGCTGTCGTGGCAATTCGGGCTCGCGACATGTGCGATCTGGCTGATGGCGGCCGTCCCGCTTCTTCGCGATCTCCTCGCCATGCGGCTCCCGCCCGACGAGGCAACGATGGCGTCGTCGTTCTGGTTTCTCGCGTTCGCGCTTGCCGTGCCCGCGGCGTACTCCGCCGGCAACGCGGAGCCCCCGCTCGTGCTGTTCTCGAGCGTCGCGATCGCGGCGCTGCTCAGCGCGGCGCCGGGCCGCGAGGGGGGGAGCGCGCGCTGGCTGGCGCTCATCGCGCTCGCGGGCGTCCTGCTGACGAAGAACGAGGGAGTGATCGTGTACGCGCTGATCGCGGCGGGGGCGCTCGCAGGTGACGTTCTGGGAGGATTGCGTGGGGCGCAGCTCTCCAGGCGGGCGGCGTCGATCACCATCTTTCCGCTCGCGGCCCTGGGGAGCTGGTTGCTCTTCGAGGTGCTACACGGGGTTCCGATGCACGACGTGACGCGGGAGCAGGCGGGCGAGCTGTCGCTGAGTCATGCGGGAAGTGTCGCCGTGGAGTTCTTCAGAAACCTCGATGCCGGAAGCGGGTGGATCGCCTGGGCGCTCGCCGTGGCCGTCATCGCCGTGTCGTGGAGACGGTGGAGGCTGTTGCTCCCGGCGATCGTCCCCGCGCTCGGAATCCTGCTGTTCCTTTTCGTCTATTACCTTCACTACCGGGGCGAGAGTCTCGGCGTGTGGGTCAGCTGGACGATGCCGCGCGTTTCGCTGAGCGCGCTCGGCGCCGCGATCGTGGGCGCCGCGTTCGCCTCGGCGCCCGAACCAAGCAGCGGGACTTGATATCCAGGGCACGGGCCCGCTCCGTGGCTACGTCTCTCGTCGAGGGGAGGCTCAGAACGCGCTGGTGTCGCCTCCCCCTCCGTACTGGAGGCCGGGGCGCGTGTAGATCTTCACCGCGCCCGTCGCGACCTGGGTCACGGTGATCGTCAGCTCGAAGTCGGTTAGGCCGCCGTAGAAGACCCAGTACTTGCCGTTGACCGGCCGGCCGTCGAGAACCTTCACGAAGACCTCGAAGTTGGTCGAGTCCTGCGTGAGATCCGGGATGGCGAAATAGCCGACGATGTTGTTGAAGGTCGTCGCGATGCCGCGTCCTGTCTTCCCGTCGCGCGGGTTCTTCGCGCAGAGTGACACCCGGAACTGGCCACCGTTGAGGAAGAGATCCGAGGCGCTGGCCGGACAGCCGGTCGAGCCGCCGGAAACAGTCAATTGCCCGGGAGACGACCACGTGTTGTTGTAGGCGATCGAGTCGGTCGTCGATCCGTTCTGGAGAATGCGTGCGCCGACGAAATAGGAGCCGCCCGGCACCGAAGACGGGATCGGGATGTCGGGAAACGGCTCGTCGTCGTAGCCCCCTGCAGGGAAGGCTCCCGTGTAGGTGAACGATCCGAGCCGGATGTCACTCGCCGTGATCGTCGAGTCCGTCGAGAGGTAGAACTCGATCTTCACGTCGTTCAGGGTCACGTTGCCGACGTTCTCGATGGTCGCGTTCGAGACGGTGATGGCCCCGATCCCCGCGGTCACAGTCGTCGGGCTGAACGACACAGGCGTCGTCGCCGCGTAGAGCTGCTTGGCGGGATCGTAGCGGAAGGGATAGGTCCCGATGTCGGTCATCGACTTCGTCTGGGAGGGGTACGCGGCCCGGATCGCGGCTGCGTCGGCGATCCCGATGTACTGCCCCGCGTAGTCCTCGACGTAGTTCATCGTGCTCAGGTTGCGGAAATTATGGTGAAGCCCGAAGGTGTGTCCGATCTCGTGGAGCGCCGTCGTGCCGTAGTACGCCGGGCCGTCGTCGTCGTTGAAATCGGGCGGGCCGACCGGTGTGAAGCCGCGCAGGAAGTCGGAATTGATGAGTACATCGGCTTCGGTGTACGTCCCGCAGACCGTGGAGACGGATTTCGCAGCGCAGTCGTCGAACGGAGGGCTTCCTGAGAAGGCGCTGAGGGGGCGGATCGCGGCGAGCCCGAAGGTGTCGGGTGAGAGGCTCTGGAAGTAGATCTCGTTCCTTCCGTTGGTCTCGCTCACTGACCCGTCGCCGAGCGCCGGGGTCGAGAGATTGGCTACGTCGTTCCAGCGCGCGAACTCGGCGAGCGCGGCGTTCTGGTACGCGGCCAGCGTGTGCTCGACCTGCCACGGAATCGGCTTCGCGGTGAATTGGCCGCACGTGCAGCCGCCGGTGTGACCCGCCTGCGCGAGCATCGGTCCGGTGACGAGGACGACGAGGGCGAGAGCGAATAGAGTCGTTGCGGTTCTCATGGCGCCGTCTCCTCTCACCGGTTTCGGACGTTGACGGCGGCGAGCCGCCCCTGTACGAAGAGTCGAAGATCGTCGAGCGTCGCGAAGGTGCGAGCCGTCCTTACGGCAACGTCGACCGGCGCGGGCGTCGGTGCGATCACTCGCACGGTTCCGTCCGGCGACTCGAAGCGAGACGGGCGCATGCGCGTAGGGGCGGCGTCGCGAATCGCGGACTCGGCCTCGACGATCCGGCCCCCGGTGATCCGCACGTGCGCTCCTCGAGCGAGCAGTCCGTCGGCCGACAGCTCGAGAGGCTCACCGTCGACCGACACCAGCGCTGTGCTGGAGGAGCCGTCATCCTTGTCGATTCGGGCGATCTTGTAGAGCCCCTGGCCCCAGCCGACCGTCGGCATCGGTATCAGCGCCGTCGGCGAATCGGGCTTCGGCTCGATGAAGAAGACGTAGTGATTGCCCTCGTAAAGCTCCGGCACGCCGGGAATCCCGATGCTCAGCTCCGGCACGGTTCCTCCGGCGAAGCTGAGTGTGGTTCGCGGTCCGGCGTCGCGTCCGGCGAGCGTCTCGCCGATCTCGATCTCGTAGTCGGTCCAGACCATTCGCCCGTCGCTGCCGAGCCGCGCGCTCACGCCGACGACCTCGCCCACGAAGACGGACTCGGCTTTCGCGCGGATTTCGTCGAGCTCCAGCCGGCGGACTGTGGCCGCCTCGGAGGTCATTGCGGTGGTGACCGTGATGGCGATCAGTGCGAGCGCCGCCCGAGATTTCGTGAGACTGACTGGCATGGAGGCCTCCCTGGCCGGTTGCGTGAGCTTTCGGATTGTGTCGGGAACGCGAAATGATAGCGCCTTCTCGTTTTTCCGACGGTTCCGGTTATGTTTCAAACCGCGGTGCCGGGCGCTGAATTCGCGGCGAAATAGGCGAAGAGGGGGGCTTGTTCGCGCCCAATGCCGGTGCATCTGCCTTGAGACTCGCGCTGCCAGCCGTCCTCGGGATGGCGTTGTTCGCAGGAGCGGAAGTGTCCGCTCAGGCGGAGGAGCATGCGCGTGTGGGCGTGCCGAGCGGGCCCGAAACTGCCCGTCGGGTGATCGAAGTCGATGGTGCGCCCGGCCCGGTGCCGCGTTCGTTGCGGCCGGCGAGCCTGCGCGATCTCGTTTACGCGGCACCTCGTCTCACGGCCTCGGAAATTCAGACGCTCGATCCGCTCAGCGCCACCGAGCGTGCGTCGCTACATTCGAGGCTGACCTCCGGAGACCGGCTGCAGGTCGGGATTTCGCGCGCGCTGGCGGTCCCCGCCGGTTTCGACCTTTCGTCCCGCAAGGTGATTCCTTCCGACGGCGAACGCGTCGGTGGCGGCCTCTTCGAACGCCATGCCGGCCGGCTCGTCTGGACGGCCGGCTTCGTCAGTCCGGGCGCCGGCGCCGTGCGGGTGCGGATGGAGCACATCTCCATGCCGGCCGGCGCAGTTGCGTACGTTTACAACCGTTCAGGCGAAGTGCATGGCCCCTACGCGCTCAGCGGACAAGGGCCCGATCCGATCTGGACGAATACGCTGTTCTCGAACGATGCGTTCGTCGAGATCCAGTTCCCGCGAGGGGTCCTCGACCTCTCGGCGCTCAGTCTCAGCATTTCGGGCATCGCTCACCTGGAGCACGAGAGCTTCGCCCCGTCCGCCGTGGCGAAGACTTCGCCTCAGCAGAGCCCGGGAGGCTGCTTCAAGGATGTGAGCTGTGTTTCCGACGAAGGCGTTGCCGGAGTCGAAGACGCGAAGCGCGCCGTCGCGCAGATGCTCTTCGAGCGGGACGGCTCGATGTTCGTTTGTTCCGGGGCGTTGGTGAACACGACGGGGGGAAACGCGATCCCGTACTTCCTCACCGCGAATCACTGTGTCAGCAGCGCGGCATCGGCGAGATCGCTTGAGCTCTTCTGGGATTACCGCACCGCAACCTGCGATGGCGCCGAGCCGAGCCGCAGCAACCTCCAGCGCACGCTCGGAGCGACACTTCTCGCGACTGGCTCGATCGACCAGGGCGAGCCCGACTTCACGCTCCTTCAACTCAAGCAGGAGGTTCCCGCGGGGCGGTTCCACCTCGGGTTCAGCTCCGAGCCGGTGAACATGAGCGGCGGCGTGAAGATCTTCCGCATCGCCCATCCTGACGGCGGGCCGCAGATGTTCTCGCGGCACACGATCACGGCGACCCCGTCTCCGGGCGAATGCTCGAATCTGCCTCAGCGCCGGTTCGTTTACTCGAAGAGCGAGGTCGGCGCCACGAAGGGCGGCAGCTCGGGAGCCCCGGCGTTCCTGGCCAACGGGCTGAAAGTGGTCGGCCAGCTTTACGGTCGCTGCGGAAACAACATCACCGACCAGTGCGATTCGGGGCAGAACTCGGTAGTCGACGGCGCGTTCGCAAGCTATTTCCCGAAGGTGGAGCCCTGGCTCGCTCCGT
>JAMPYE010000159.1 GCA_023700825.1 Thermoanaerobaculia bacterium
AGCTCACTGCCGTCGACGTCGAGCGCGGCTACATCGACTTCGAGAAGTCGCGGGGATAGGGACCTCGGCGCTCACGCGCCGTCCTCGTTCTCGGCGCTGACGCGCCGAGCTAACCATCGCTTCGCCGCTTCGCGGCTGAGGGGAGGCTTCGTCGAGTCAGGACTCGCCGTCGTTGCCGATGAACGCCTCCGCGCAAGGCCTACCTTGCCGTCGGCGCGGGCCCCCTTGCCGTCGACGTGCCCCCCAACGCCTGCTTTGACCTTTGGCCTTTGGCCTCTGGCCTGCCTTTCCCCTCTCGCCTCTCGCCTTTCGCCTCCCGCCTCGCAAAATATTGACCCTCCCCCTCCGGTTCACTAAACTTGGCGCCCCTGTGCCGGAGGGGCGACGTAGCCAAGTGGTAAGGCAAGGGTCTGCAAAACCCTCATTCGTCGGTTCGATCCCGACCGTCGCCTCCAGGCGCTGACCTCCGGCCCCCGATCGATCGGCGCTCTCTGGCGGAAACGAGAGCAGTCGCCCACACGTAAGATCAACAGATGAGCGCCGCAGGCATCGCGATCTTCGCCCTGGTGGCGCTCCTCTTCCTCGGAATCAGCTGGGCGAGCTGGAAGTCGTACTGCCTCTTCCACCGCGGCGGCCGGCGCGTCTTCGCGACGATCGCCATCGGCTCGAACCTCTTCTGGCTGATCCTTCCCTTCATCGCGTCCGAGCGGCTCTCCTCCGCATTCCGGGTCGCACGGAGCGTTCTGGGCCCTCCCTGGTTCTACTGGGTCGTGTTCTCGCTCGTGCACGTCTCCCTCGTCGTGCTCGTCTCGATCCTCTGGTTCTTCGTCGCACGCCGCCGCGAGCGGCTCTCGTCATTCGGGCGGATCTACTCGGAGCTCTTCTTCGTCGCATTCGGGATCATCACCGTCGTCGGGATCGTCCAGGCACTCGTTCCGCTCCGTGTCGAGCGCGTCCCGGTCACGATCGCCGGACTCCCGACCGAGCTGCGGGGCATGCGCATCGCACTCATCTCCGACATTCACGTCGGTCTCTTCAGCCGCCCCGACCGGCTTGCGAAGATCAGCCGCGCCGTCATGTCGCAGAATCCCGATCACGTCGTCGTCGCCGGCGACTTCATCGACGACGACCCGTACTTCGTTCCAAAGTTCCTGAAAGGGCTCGAGCCGATAGGCGCCGGCACAGGGGTCACCGCGGTTCTCGGCAACCACGAGATCTACGGAGATCCGCACGACGTGATCCGCCAGCTGAGCGGAACCCGCGTACGCCTGCTCGTCAACGAAGGCACGGGTGTCCTGCGAGGCGACGAAGTGCTTTGGCTCGCGGGTGTCTCCGACTACGCGGGCAGCGGCGAGCTGAAGCCCGACCTCGACGCCGCGCTGCGCGGGCGGCCCGAGAACGCTCCGGTGATCGTCATCTCGCACCAGCCCCGCGTCTTTCCCGAGGCGATCAAGCGGCACCTCCCGCTCGTGCTGGCCGGGCACTCGCACGGCGGCCAGTTCGGCGTCCGGTGGCTCGGCTGGTCGCTCGCCGGAGTCTTCATCCCGTACGACATGGGGTTGTTCCAGAAGGGCCCGACGCAGATGTACGTCACGACCGGCACCGGCTACTGGCTCGTCCCGATGCGCTTCGGCATGTCGCCGGAGGTCGTCGTGATCGAGCTGCGCGGGAAGTGACGGGACTGTAGATTTCGAATTTCGAATTTCGAATTTCGAAATTGAAAGGCCCGGGATCCGCTTTCCGTAAGCGAGCACGCGGTCAGACGGAGGACGAGACTCCCGCCCGCGTCCCAAATTCGAAATCCGAAATCCCCATGACCCGCCTGACCCTCGCCACTCCGCCCGACTTCTCGCTCGAGGCGACCGTCGTCTCGCACGGCTGGTACGTGCTGCCTCCGTTCCGCTGGGATGCCGCGGCGGGCCGGCTTCACCGCGTGGAGTGGTTCGACGGCGACGGCGCGTTCGACCTCGTCATCAGGCACGACGGCCGGCTCGTCATCGAGTCGAAGCGCGACCTCGCGCCGGTTCGCGACGAGTTGCGCGCGCGGATGCGCCGCACGTTTCAGCTCCACCTCGAGCTCGGCGAGTTCCACGAGCTCTGCAAGAAGCGCAAGTCGCATCGACCCGTCGCCGAGGCGAAGTTCGGCCGGCTGCTCTGCGGCAGCACGCTGTTCGAGGATGCCGTGAAAATCGTTGCGACGACGAACACCGCCTGGAGCCAGACGGTCCGGATGGTCACGCAGCTCGTCGACGCGTGCGGCCAGCCTGCGGCGTCGGGAGCGCGCGCGTTTCCGACGCCCGCACAGGTCGCCGCGCTCGGTGACGCAGCGCTGCGCGAGCGCTGCCGGCTCGGTTATCGCGCGCCCTACGTCGACGCGCTCGCCCGTGGAATCGTGAGCGGCGAGCTCGACCTCGGCGCGATCTCCGACGCCGCGCTTCCGACCGAGGAGCTCTTCAAGTCGTACCGCAGACTGCCGGGAATTGGCCCCTACGGTTCGGCGCACCTTCTCGCGATGGACGGCCGCCACGACTACATCGCCGTCGACACCGAGTTCCACAGCTTCGTCCGCAGGCGCCACTTCCGCGGCGAGGAGACGAGCGACTCCGACATGCTCGCGGTCTACGAGCGCTGGGGCCGGTGGAAGTACATGGGCTACTGGTCGGAGCTCTGGCTCGATCTGAGCCGGAAGGTCGGGAAAGGCGTAGAGAAGAGCAAATAGTGTACTCCGGTCCGTGGGCGCGCGTAATTCTTGAATGTTCGGCGCACGGGTGCGATAAACGTTTTGGAGGGGAGAACCCGTGGACGACCGACTGAAGCAGCTGATCAAGGAGCTTGGAGATGCGATCAACGAATCGATTTCCGGCTCCGAGGCAGTGAATGCGCACATCCAGAAGATGCGCGACGAGGGGTACGACCTCTACGTGTTCCTCGATGCGACGATCGGCGTCGGCCGCGACGGCGAAGCGGAGACCGTGACGCAGGGGCAGACGGTCGCCAAGTCGGAGGGGAATCTTTCGGGTGGGGCACAGTTTCGGATCAATCTGAACGACCTACGCTTTCTCCGCTCCGTCGGGATCGATCCGACCAGGAAAGTGAAAGCTCCAAAGCGCCTCAATGGAAAGACCACAAGCGACGAGCCCGAGGGCTAACCTCTACGACCTGAGCCCGGAGGCCGCGGCAGCGGCGCTTGCGCCGGTCGTCCAACCGTCGTTTCGGGTCCGGCAGGTACAGGAGTGGATCTACGCGCACGGCGTCGACTCGTTCGACTCGATGTCGAACCTCTCGAAGCAGCTTCGCTCCGATCTCGCGGAGCGCTTCTCGCTCGCCTTCCCGATTGCGCGGGAGCGCACCGAGCCCGCCCCCGACGGAAGCGTCAAGTACCTCTTCACGCTCGAGGACGGCGCGCTCATCGAGGCGGTCTACATGCCGATGGGCTCGCGGACGACGCTCTGCCTCTCGTCGCAGGCGGGATGCGCCGTGGGCTGCACCTTCTGCGTGACGGGCTTCTTCGGCGCCGGACGGAATCTCACGCCGGCCGAGATCGTCGGCCAGATGCACCGCGTGCGGCTCGACCAGGGCATCCCGACCGAAGCGCTCAACGTCGTCTTCATGGGGATGGGCGAGCCGCTGCTGAACTTCGAGCACGTCGTGACGTCGCTCGAGATCATGGAGCAGGCGATCTCGCCGCGCCGCGTCACGCTCTCGACGGCGGGGATCATCCCGGGCATCGAGGATCTGGCCAGGCTCGAGCGACGGCCTAACCTGGCCGTGTCGATCAACGCGCCGGACCGGGAACGGCGCGAGGAGATCATGCCGATCACGAAGAAGTACCCGCTCGACGAGCTGCTCGAGCTGCTCAAGAGCTTCCCGCTCGAGCACGGCCGCGAGATCACGATCGAGTACGTGCTGCTCGCGGGGTGGAACGACTCGCAGCGCGATGCCTCGATGCTCGCGGGACTCCTCCGCGGCGGGCGCTTCAAGGTGAACGCGATCCCGTTCAACCCCGACCCGGCGCTCCCCGACTGGATGAAGCGCCCAACGGACGCGGCGATCGACCGCTTCGCGGCCGCGCTCAACCGCGCCGGCGTACCGGTGACGGTGCGGCGCTCGAAAGGGCACGAGATCGCCGCGGCCTGCGGCCAGCTCCGCGGCCGCACCGAGCGGCGGCGCGCCGCGCCGAAGGCGTAAGCCGGCGAAGCGGGCTTACGCCTTCTTCTTCATTCGACATTCTCCATTCTTCATTTCGGTTTCTGCCGGAGCTGGAGAAACCGAGATGGAGAATGTCGAATGAGGAATGAAGAATTGAGAACTCCGAGAAGCCACGACTTGCGACCCGGTCGGCTGCCTCTACAATAGATCGCGAATCCGAATCCGAACGAGGGCCACCGAATGTTCGCCATCCACATCGAGATGATTCTCATGGTCACCGGCGTGCTCACCGCGAGCATGCTGCTCCAGTTCTTCGCGCCGGTGACGATGGTTCGCCGCAACTTCGGCGTCGAGCTGAAGGACGACGCGTCGATCTTCCTCGCGCGTCACTGGGGACTGCTCGTCTTCTGCTTCGGCGTGCTGCTCTTCATGTCGGCGAAGAACGAGGCGATCCGGGTGCCGGTGATGGTCGCCGCCGGAGTCGAGAAAATCGCACTCATCGGCTTCGTCCTCGCCGGCCCGATGAAGAAGCACCCGACCACTCTGTTCATCGCCGTCGCCGATTCCGTGATGGTCCTGCTCTACGCCGGGTACCTGCTCGGTCTCTGAGATTCATCGATGTAGAATCCGCGTTGCCCGATCGCCTTCCCGGTGCGGGCGCGAACCCCCACTCCGGAGGAACCTCATGCGCACCTCACGCCTCGCCCTTCCCCTGCTCGTCGCGCTTCTCTCGACGAGCGCCCTCGTCGCAGCCGAGAAGAAGCCGATCGACCACGAGACGCTCTTTCTCCTCAAGTCGGTCGGCGCCCCCGCACCGTCGCCCGACGGAAAGTGGGTCCTGACCTCGGTGAGCGAGCCCGCGTACGACGAGAAGGACGAGCTCTCGGACATCTGGATCGTCCCCGGCGACGGAAGCGCGAAGCCTCGACGCCTCACCGCGGGCAAGGCAGGCGAGAGCGGAGCGTCGTGGAGCCCCGACGGAAAGAAGATCGCCTTCACCGCAAAGCGCGACGGCGACGAGGCGAACCAGATCTACGTGCTCGACCTCGCGGGCGGCGAGGCACAGCGCATCACGAAGCTCACACTCGGCGCCCGCGGCCCCAAGTGGAGCCCCGACGGAAAGACGATCCTCTTCCAGAGCTCCGTCTGGCGCGGCGCGGCCGACGAGGAAGCCAACAAGAAGCTGAACGACGAGCGAAAGAACGCGAAGTCGAAGGTCCGCGCCTACGACGGCTTCCCCGTCAGGCAGTGGGACCGCTGGCTCGACGAGAAGCAGACGCACCTCTTCATCGTTCCCGCCGACGGCTCGGCCGCGCCAAAAGACCTCCTCGTCGGAACGAAGCTCGTCGAGGCGAGAGGCTACCGCGGCGGCGGCGGCGAGAGCTCGAGCGACAGCCTCAGCCCCGAGTGGGCACCCGATTCGAAATCGATCGTGATCAACGCGATGACGAACATGGACATCGCGGCCTACGCCGAGCCGGCGCTCCATCTCTACGAAGTCTCCGTCGCCGGTGGCGAGCCGAAGGCACTCTCCTCGGGGAGCATCTCGCACTCCGGCCCGTCGTTCAGCCCGGACGGAAAGACGCTCTGCTTCACGACCACCGCGGGCGAGAAAGTTCTCTACGCGCATGATCGCCTCGCCTGCGCCGCGTGGCCCTGGAATGGCGCCGCGCGCCAACTCGCACCGAAGTTCGATCGCTCCGTCTCGTCGTTCTCGTTCACTCCCGACAGCAGGACGATCTATCTCTCGGCCGAGGACGGGGGGTACATCCGAATTTGGTCGGTGCCCGTCGCAGGGGGTGAGGCGAAGCTCGCGATCGATCCTCAGCAGGGAGGCTTCCGCGGCATCAGCATCCCGGAGAAGGCGACGCCTCCGGCGCTCTTCGCAACCTGGGACAGCGCCGTGAGCCCCGCGGAAGTCGTGAGGATCGACCTCGCCACGAAGAAGAAGACGACGCTAACCTCGTTCAACACAGAGAAGGCCGCGGGCATCGACTGGCAGCCGCTCCGCGAGTTCTGGTTCACCGCGAAGAGCGGCAGGAAGATCCACAGCTTCGTCGCGCTGCCCGCGGGCTTCGACGAGACGAAGAAGTACCCGCTCCTCGTCCTCATGCACGGCGGCCACGCGAACATGTGGACCGACACGATCTCGAAGCGCTGGAACTACCACCTGCTCGCGAAGCCGGGCTACATCGTCCTCGGTACCGACTACCGCGGCTCGACCGGTTATGGCGAGCAGTTCACGCTCGACATCCTCGGCGACCCGCTCCGCGGCCCCGCGAACGACATCAACGAAGCCGCCGACGAGGCGATCCGCCTCTACCCGTTCATCGACTCCACACGCCAGGCAGCTGCCGGCGCGAGCTATGGCGGGCATCTCGCGAACTGGCTGGAGGCGACGACCGATCGCTACAAGTGCCTCATCAGCCACGCCGGCCTCGCGAGCCTCTACGCGCAGTGGTCGACGAGCGACAGCATCTACCACCGCGAGTTGATGATGGGCGGCCCGTTCTGGGAGAAGCCGGAAGCCTGGCTCGACCAGAGCCCTACAACCTACGCGAAGCAGTTCAAGACGCCGATGCTCGTCTCCGTCGGCGAGAACGATTACCGCGTTCCGCTCAACAACTCGCTCGAGATGTGGAGCGTCTTGCAGCGACAGAAGGTCCCGAGCCGCCTCCTCGTCTGGCCCGACACGAACCACTGGATCCTGAAGGGCGAGGACAGTCGCCGCTTCTACGAAGAAGTTCACGCGTGGATGGAGAAGTGGATGAAGTAGCGGGGAGGGTTGTTAGTTGTTAGTTGTTAGTTGTTAGTTGTTAGTTGTCAGAAAGGCAGCGCAGCTGCCAGAGCACCAAGGGCGGACCGATTTCTGTCCGCCTTTTGTGTGTTGGGATACGGTCTCGGTTTGCGGTGCTTCAGGGATTCGCCAGCCAGCCACGACATCGTCACGCAGCCCGTCTAACAACTAAAAACTAACAACTAACAACTTCTCGACGGGTCCGGCGCCACCTGCACGAGCATCTTCCCGATGTTCTCGCCGTGGAAAAGGCCTAACAGAGCGTGCGGGGCGTTGTCGAGGCCGTCGACGATCGTTTCCCGGTACTTCAGCTTTCCCTCGCGGAGCCAGCCGCTTGCGTCGCGCAGGAAGTCGGGCGTTCGTTTCACGTGGTCGCGGACGATCATCCCGCGCAGCGTCGCGCGCTTCCAGAGCAGCGGCGAGATGTCGAGGCCGTGGTGCTGCTTCCTCTCGTTGTACTGGGAGATGAGACCGACGAGCGCGACGCGCCCGCCAACCTTGAGGTTGCGCATCGCGGCCTCGCCCACCGGGCCGCCGACGTTCTCGACGTACGCGTCGATGCCGTCGGGGGCCGCCTTCGCGAGCGCGGCGTCGAGGTCCTTCGACGTCTTGTAGTTGATGCAGGCGTCGAAGCCGAGCTCTCCGGTCACCCAGCGGCACTTCTCGTCGGATCCCGCGAGCCCGACGACGCGACATCCCCGGATCTTCGCGATCTGCCCCGCCGCGGAGCCGACTGCGCCTGCTGCCGCGGAAACGACGGCGGTCTCCCCGCTCTTCACCGCCGCGATGTCCATCACCGTGACGTACGCGGTGAGCCCGGGCATCCCGAGGACTCCGAGCGCGGTCGAGATCGGCGCGAGGGCCGGGTCGAGCTTGCGGAGGTCGCTCCCGTCGGTCAGCCAGTACGATTGCCAGCCGCCGAAGCCGAGCACGAAGTCCCCGGCGGCGAAGCCGTCGACGTGCGACTCGACGACCTGGCCCACGGTCGCGCCGACCATCACCTGTCCGAAGTCGACCGGATCGGTGTAGGTCGCGGTCTCGTTCATCCGCGGCCGCATGTAGGGATCGAGCGAGAGCCAGATCGTCCGGCAGAGGATCTCCCCCTTCAGCGGCGTCGGGATGCCGTGCTGAACGCGCCGGAAGTTGCTCTCGTGCGGTTCGCCGGCAGGCCGGCTCCGGAAGAGGATCTGCGTGTTCATGCTCCAAGTATAGGTGCCTCCGCGCCGCAGGTCAGCGTGCCCGCGACCCGAGCGCAGCGACGACCTCGTCGAGAGCGATCCCTTCGTGCACGAGAAGCGCCAGCAGGTGAAAGACGAGATCGGCCGATTCCGACACGACCCGCTCGCGCCCTTCCGACGTCGCGGCGATGATCACCTCCGCGCTTTCCTCGCCGATCTTCTTCAGGATCTTCGTCCGGCCGCCCCGGAAGAGCTTCGCGCTGTAGGAGCCCTCCGGCAGCTCGCTCTTCCGCTGCCGCAGAACATCCTCGAGATTCGACAGCGAGAAGCGCGCGTCTCCGAAGCAGGAGCGTGCGCCGGTGTGGCACGCCGGGCCTCGCGGCTCGACGTCGACGAGGATCGCGTCGCCGTCACAGTCGGGCGCCATCGCCACGACGCGCTGCGTGTTCCCCGAGGTCGCCCCCTTGTGCCAGAGCTCCTGCCGGCTGCGGCTCCAGAGCCACGTTTCGCCCGACTCGATCGTCAGCCGCAGCGACTCTCGATTCATGTACGCGAGCGTGAGCACCTCGCCGCTGCGCGAATCACGAATGATGGCCGGCACGAGGCCGGAGGAGTCGAAGGTGATGTTGGCTGGGTCGAGCATGGCGGCTCCCTGGGGTTGTTAGTTGTTAGTTGTTAGACAGGCACGGCAAGTTGGTACGCTGGCTCGAATCGCACGCATTGATAAGCTTGTTAGTTCAACAAAGTCTTTTCTAACAACTAACAACTAACAACTAACAACTAACAACTAACAACTAACAACTAACAACTAACAACTAACAA
>JAMPYE010000160.1 GCA_023700825.1 Thermoanaerobaculia bacterium
GACCACGAGAATCCCCAGGAGTGAGTGAGCAAGAACCCGGGGAACGGGCGACGCGTTGGGTCGCCCGTTAGGTTTGGGCCGATCCGCAACCTTGCCCTGCGAATTCGTCGGACCCGGGGAACGGGCGACGCATCGCGTCGCCCCTACGAAGGCCGGCGATGGAACGACTCGGGTCGCCTTTGGCGACGCGCAGGCAGGAGTGCCTGCGCCACATCGGGCCGCTACGGCATCACCGGCGCGACGTACGAAAGGGTGTAGGCGAGGAGCCAGCAGAGGCCGATGACGACGGGGGCGTGGAACATCAGCTGCAGGATCGAGTAGCCGACCAGGTCGCGCGCCTTCGCGTTGAGGATCCCCATCAGCGGCAGCATGAAGAAGGGGTTGAGCAGGTTAGGCAGCGCCTCGGCGGCGTTGTAGGTCTGCACGGTCCAGCCGAGGTGCATCTTCAGGTCGTTCGCGGCCTGCATCACGTAGGGCGCTTCGACGACCCACTTCCCGCCGCCCGAGGGGATGAAGACCCCGAGAACGAACGAGTAGAGGCTGACGATGACGTTGTAGGTGTCGCGCGTCGCGATCGAGGCGAAGAACCCCGAGAGGACGTGCTCGATCGAGGTGTAGGTGATGAGGCCGAAGATCCCGGCGTAGAACGGGAACTGGATCAGCACTCCCGAGGTTGCCGGCACCGAGTTCGCGACCGCCTTGAGGAACGAGCGCGGGCGCCAGTGGAGCAACATGCCGAAGGCGATGAAAGCGAGGTTGAAGTTGTTGAGGTCGAGCGCGGCGATCGCGCCTTTCTCGCCCATTCTCATCGCGAGATACGCGAGCAGCAGCGCGACGGCGGCGAGCGTCAGCGCGGGCGAACGCTCGAGCTTCTCCGCAGGAGTCGTCGGCTCGTCGTCGGCGACGGTGGGATCGTCGAAGTGGATGCCCATCATCGCGGCGGTCTTCGCGTTCTGCGGCGCGGGGCAGGAGAAGTACGCGATGGCGACCGAGAGCGCGATGAGTACCGTGGCGATCAGGAGGCTCTGCCACAGGAAGATCGTCTGGGTGAGCGGGATCACGCCCGAGATCGCAATGAGCTCCTTCGGCATCGCGGAGGGAGTGGCCATCATCATCGCGGCGGAGGACGACAGGCCTAACGCCCAGACCCCGCCGAGACCGAGGTAGGCGGCGGCGCCGACGGCGCGGAAGTCGAGGCTCTCGAGGCGGCGGACGAGCTCGCGGACGAGCAGGCCGGTGAAGATGAGCGAGAAGCCCCACGAGACCATCGACGTGGCCATCGAGAAGAGGGCGACGAGGGCGACGGCGTTGCGCGGGGACGTGGGGACGGCGGCGAGGCGACGGATCAGCGCGGCGCAGGGGCGCGAGCTGGCCACGACGAAGCCGCCGACGATGACGAGGACCATCTGCATCGTGAAGGGGACGAGCGACCAGAAGCCGTCGCCGAAGGCCTTCACGAGGACGAGCGGAGCCTCGCCGACTCCGAGCCCGAAGAGGAAGACGATCACGACGGCGACGAGCGCGAAGACGAAGGCGTCGGGGAACCAGCGCTCCATGAACGAGGCGATCGCGATGCCGAAGCGGGCGAGGGGCGCGTCCTTCACGTGAGTGTCGGATTGCATGGCGCGGGATTGTAGAACGCTGGTGCGGACGGTGCGAGTCGCGCGAGCACAAAAAACGGGGCGCCCGAAGGCGCCCCGCTGAGAATCGAATGAATTTGGCTTACTTACCCTGGCGATAGGTCGTCCACATGGAGTCCATACGCGCGTCCTGGCCCGACGTGAACTCGTACATGCAGGCGTCGTCGGTGTAATCCATGAAGTTGTAGATCGGGTCGAAGCCGGCGAGGCGGGTGCAGGTGTCGCGGCCAGCCGGGCAGCCATAGGCCGCCGACTTCTCGGCCGGGGTGTCGGCAACGTAGTCACCGCCCTTGGTGTCGCTGCGCGCGCAGCCGCCCTGGAACGTGTGGTAGAGACCCATCCAGTGGCCGACTTCGTGTGTGGCCGTGTCACCGAGGTTGTACGGAGACGCGTTGCCGCCGGGGAGCGAAGCTGTGAGGATCACGACGCCGTCCTTGCTGGGGCTGCTGGCGTAAGACGACGGAAACGTTGCCCAACCGAGAAGGCCGCCGCCGATATTCGCGAAGTACATGTTGAGATCGTCCGCCGAACCCTGGCGAAGCGCGGTCTTCATGGCCGTCTCGGCCGGCGAGCCGTAGCCGACCGTGTACCAGGTGTCGTTAGGAACGTCCTGGGCGCTGACGAGGTTGAAGCTCCAGCCCGTTCCCGCGTAGGCGCTATTGAGCACGTTCATCTGCGAGTTGATCATCTGGCTCGTCGCGCCGCCCGTACCGTTGGACCTGGTGATGTTGTGGACATAGACGTTGATGACGCCGCCGGTCGCTTCCGACAGGCCCGTCTCCATGATGCGGTTGAAGAAGTCGCGCTCCATCGCCTCGGCCTCGGCCGGCTGCACGTTGCTTGCGCAGCGGCGGCCGCTGTTCAGGAAGTCTTCCTGGCTCTCGAACTCCTCACCATTCATGACGAACGGGGTGTGGTCGGTCCACTCGTTGCGGGAGAATCCACCACGGTCGGCGGCGAAGGCCGGGACGGCGAGTGTCGCGACGGCGGCAACTGCGAGAAGCGTCTTCTTGAAGTTCATCTTGGCTCCTGATCCAGTTTGTTGGTTGTTTGCGCTATTTCTTCGGTTCGCTGAACTGCTGTCGTCGTCCTGTAAAGCATGAGCGGTGCCAACTTGCGAACGATTGGTAGGTTCAATACGATCAATGAGTTAGCACTTTGCGTGCCCTGGAGGCCCGATACCGTGCGGTATCAATGCTGACCCGCGAGGGCCGATCGGGTGGGTCAGATGCCGTCAGGTGGGTCAGCGGTGGGTTAGGGAGGGTAGTGGCGCTGGTCGTCCACTTTCGTGGTCAGAGCCAGCGGACCGCGATGTGGATCAGCCTGCGGACCAGCTTCGTGTACGGCGGATAGAACACCGACGTCGGGCCGACTCGCCAGGGCTGCTCGAGCACCGAGCGCAGGTTCGAAAACGCGTCGAACCCGGCCTTGCCGTGCCCGCGCCCGAAGCCGCTCTCCATGAATCCGCCGAACGGAAGGTTCGGGTGTGAGAAGTGCACCACGACGTCGTTGATTGCGGTCGTGCCTGCCCGTGTGCCGCGCAGGACCTGGTCGACGATCCGTTGGTTTCTCGAGAACACGTACAGCGCAAGCGGAGGCTGACGCTCGGCGACGAAGCGGATCGCCTCCTCGAGCCGGTCCCACGTGAGCACCGGGAGCACGGGGCCGAAGATCTCTTCCCGCATGATCGCCGAGCCGGGGGAGACGCCGCGCAGGATCGTCGGAGCGATGTGGCGCGTCGCCGCGTCGCGCGTGCCGCTGACGACGACTTCCGCTCCGTCGGCGACCGCGCCGTCGATCAGCGCGCTCACGCGCCGGAAGTTCCGGTCATCGACGGCCGAGGCGATCTCGGCGGCACCCGCCGCTCCGGTCGCAAAGAGCTTGCGGACCTGTTCCTTCATCTTCTCGAGCAGCTGCGCCTCCGCCTTCCGCTCGACGAGCACGTAGTCGGGTGCGATGCACTGCTGGCCGCCGTTGCTCAATTTGCCCCAGACGATCTTCCTCGCCGCTTCGTCGAGATCGGTCTCAGCCTCGACGACGACTGGCGACTTGCCACCGAGCTCGAGCGTCACCGGGCTGAGATGCTCGGCCGCCGCTTTCATGACGATGCGCCCGACGGTCGTGCTCCCCGTGAAAAAGATGTGGTTCCACTTCTCGCGCAGCAGCGCCTGCGCGACGCTCGCGTCGCCTTCGACGACGGCGATCTCGTCCTCCGCGAACACCGCGCCGAGGATCTGTTTCAGCAGCGAAGACGTCGCGGGCGTGAGCTCGGACGGCTTGAGCACGACGCAGTTGCCTGCCGCGATCGCCGAGACGATCGGGCCGAGAGCCAGCATCAGGGGGAAGTTCCACGGTGAGATCACCAGCACGCAGCCCTGCGGCTCCGGCGTGATCCACGAGCGCGAGCCGAGGAAGGTGATCGGCGTCGAAACGCTCCTCGGGCGCATCCACTTCGCGAGATGCTTCCGCGTGTGGCGCGCCTCGGTGACCGTCGCGAAAATCTCCGAGAGATCGACTTCGTCGGGCGGTTTGCGGAAGTCCGACCAGAGAGCGGCGTGGATCGCCTGGCGCCGCTCGAGAATCGCGCGCTCGAGGCCGAGCAGCTTCTCCCTTCGCTCCTTCGCGCCGGTAGCCGCTACCGCGGGGGCGTTCGCACGCTGGCTCTCCCGTATCGCGGAAATCCTTGCGAGCAGTTTGGCAGGCGGATCGGGGAGAGTCATCGCGATGTCACCGTTCCCTTCCGACGGGGTAGAGCAGCCAGCGATCGTCCTGGAAGCGCGTCTTCGCATAGAACCAGTCGAGCCGCTTCGCCGCGTCGCCGCGGAACTCCTTGTCGTCCTCGAGCTTCGCGCGGAACTCCTTCGCAAGCTCCGAATCGCCGGCGAGCATCGCTTCCGCGACCGGCTCGAGCACGTAGCTCTCGTAGTACTCGATCCGCGCGAGAACCTCGTTGAAGAGGCCCCAGCGGAAGAGCGAGTCGGGTGACGCCGGCTCGAGGAGGATCATCGCCATCACGCCGAGCGGCTGGTCGGTGGGAACGCGGACGGATCCCGCCGGGAAGGTCTCGCGCCGCGTCTCCATGACGGGCGTCGCGGTCATGCGCATCCGTCCCTCGAAGGGGTTAGGCTCCCACGGGCGGCCGACGTCCAGCTTCGAATCGGTGAGGCGGTACATCTCGACCTCGAGCGTGCGCGGCTCGCGGATCGTCTCCATGGCGATGCCGTGGGCGCGCAGGCGCTCGATCACGTCGGCCTTCGTGGGCGGAATCCAGTAGGCTTTCGGCCGCGTCGCGGAGGCCGTGACCTTGTCGTAGAGAACGAGAGGGACCGAGAGCTTGACGGGGCGTCCCGTGAAACTCGTCCGGATGTCGCCGGAGATTGGCGACGGCTCGAAGCGCGCCTCGATGCCGTCGAGCTCGATCGTCGGATTCTCGCCGTCGCGCGCGCCGAAGGAGAGCGGCACGGTCGCGGGCCGCGCATTCCGGTCGGCAGCGATCGCCTCGCGGAGCGAGTCGCGATTGGCGATGACCGCGCGCGTCATGCTCTCCATCGTGACGTAGGCTCCGAGGACCCGCCGCCGGAAGTTCTTGAGCGAGTGATTCTCGATGAGCACTGTCGGGATATGCACGGCATCGCCGTAGCCGTTCGAGAAGCGGGGCGATGCGCTCCAGTTGTAGATCCCCTTGGTCAGATCGTCGCCTGCGACGCCCTGCACGAGCGGTCCCGGGTGGTGGCCCATCGCGCGGAGGTCGCGGTCGAGCGCGGGAGTGAGCGTCGAGCGCAGCCAGCGGGAGATCGACGGCGACCAGCCCCAGTCGTCGTTGAAGCCGAAGGTGACGTCGTACTGGTAGTCGGCGCCGTCGGTCACGTGGATGTCCACGTAGAGGTCCGGCTGCCACGCCTGCAGCGCCCTCAGCATCGCCCGCATCTCGGGCGTGTCGGCCTTCGCGTAGTCGCGATTGAGGTTGAGGTTCTGCGCGGTGTTCCGCCATCCGGCGTTCTTCGGGCCGCGCTGGTTGATCCTGCCGAACTCCTCGACGCGCTCGTGCCCGTCGACGTTGAAGACCGGCACGAACAGGATCACCGCGTCGTCGAGCAACTCCCGCTTCGTTCCGCGGACGACGATGTCGCGAAGCAGCATCATTCCCGCTTCCTTGCCGTCGATCTCGCCCGAGTGGATGCCGGCCTGGAAGAAGACCACCGCCTTGCCGCTCTTTCTCACGGCATTCGGAGAGAAGGCTCCGTGCTTCGACGCGACGACCATCCAGATATCCCGCCCGAGCGGGCTTCGCCCGAGCGAGACGAGGCGGATCCGCTTGTCGGACTTCTCGAGCCTGCGCAGCCACGTGACCGTCTCGTCGTAGCTCGCCGTGCGCTCGAAGCCGGAGGCCTCGGCGGGCGTGATCCACGGGTCGTTCGCGGCCGCGATGAGCGATTCACTCTTTCCCGACCACGAAGCCTCGGGGGGAAGCGGCGGCTCGATGGCGACTCCCTTGCGCTGCGCTTCCGCGGCGCCGGCGAAAAGCGCAGAGATCGCGACTGCTGCAGCGATCGTGCCGAAGACTGACTTCCTCACTTGCTCACCTCGGTAGCTGCCCATCCCATCTCCCTCATCAGTTCGGCGATGATCTGCCGGATCTCGTCGCGCCGCTCCAGGAAGCGGTCGTATCGCGTTGCCGGGTCGTCGTCACCGAAGGAGGGATCCTCGACCGGCTTATGCGCGAGTTGCTTCGCGCCGGGCCACACGGGGCAGTCGTTCGCTGCCGAGTCGCAGAGCGTGACGACCAGGTCCAGATCCTGTCCCATGAACTCGCCCGCCGGTTTCGACCGCGCTTGGCTCATGTCGGCGCCGAGCTCTTCCATCGCGTCGATTGCGAGTGGATGAACCCACCCGGCCGGCTTCGAGCCGGCTGAGACGGGTTCGACCACGTCGCCCCAGTCGAGACGGGCGAGCGCCTCTCCCATCTGGCTGCGCGCGGCGTTTCCGGTGCAGAGGAACAGGATCTTCTTCTTCGGAGTCATGGTGTCTCTGTTCCGCGGGTGCGGAGGTGGCAATGTTACTTGCAAACGGCTGGCCGGGGAGAGGCGCGTCGGCTAAGATGAGGCGTTCTCAACTCAACAACTTTCCGGAGACTGTGACCAATGAGCTGGATGACCAGTCCTGAGGCGTGGATCGCGCTGTTGACACTCACGGCGCTCGAGATCGTTCTCGGCATCGACAACATCATTTTCATTTCGATTCTCTCGGGAAAGCTTCCCGTGGAGAAGCAGGCGAAGGCACGCCAGCTCGGGCTGCTCCTCGCGATGGGCATGCGCATTCTTCTTCTGATGTCGATCGCCTGGATCGTGAAGCTCACGAAGCCGCTCTTCGAGGTGATGGGGCACGGCTTTTCCGGGCGCGACCTCATCCTCCTCGGCGGTGGGCTGTTCCTGATCGCGAAAGCAACGCACGAGATTCACCACAAGCTCGAAGGAATCGAGGGCGAGTCCTCGGCGAAGGTCGTTCCGACCTTCTCCGGTGTGCTCATTCAGATCATGCTGCTCGACATCGTCTTCTCGCTCGACTCGGTGATCACGGCGGTCGGCATGGCCCGCGACCTCCCGGTGATGATCATTGCGGTGGTCATCTCCGTCGGCGTGATGATGCTGTCGGCCAAGTCGATCAGCGACTTCGTCGAGCGGCATCCGACGTTGAAGATCCTCGCATTGAGCTTCCTGCTTCTCATTGGTACGACGCTCGTCGGCGAGGGGACCGGGATGCACGTTCCGAAGGGTTACGTCTACTTCGCGATGGCGTTCTCGGTGTTCGTGGAGATACTGAACCTGCGGATGCATGCAAGAGCAAAGCCCCTGCATCTCCGCGCGGCGGTGGTCGAGGAGCCCGTAAAGGAAGCCGCAACGAAAGGCTGACTTGAGCGACGAGTCGAACGTGGGTGGTGACGAGGCCGCGGCGTTGCGGCGGGAGATCGAGCAGCTCGCGAGCGAGCTGGCTGCGCTCCGGCTGAGAGGCGCGCCGCTCGACGCTTCCGCACGGGAGGTCGCCGAGCGCCAGTTCACTCAGGAGTGGCTGCGGATTCTCGGCTCCGCGCTCCACAACGCCGGCGAGGGGATTATGGTGATGGCCGCCGCGGGCCGGCCGTTCCGCCTCCGTACGATCTACGTCAACGAGGGCTTCGCGCGCATCACCGGAATCCCGGCCGGCGAAGCGGAGGGAAACCCGCTCAAGCTGATCCGCGTCACGGACGAGGATCGCGAAGTGATGCGAATGGCGCGGCGCAGCATGGGCGAGGGGAAGCGCTTCACCGGGGAAGTGACCGCGATCCGTCCGAGTGGGACGAGTTTCGCGCTCGAGATGCAGTTCGTCCCGGTGCGAGACGAGACGAGCGGAAGGCTCACGCACTGGGTTTCGATCCTGCGCGACGTCAGCGAGCGGCGCTCGCAGATGGAAGCGCTCCGCCACCAGGCCTTGCACGACACGCTCACAGGGCTGCCTAACTGGTCGCTGCTCGAGGACCGGCTGCGCCAGACGGTGCTCGGGTCGGCGAGACGCGACGAAGTGTCGGCCGTCATGATGATCGACTTCGATCACTTCAAGGACGTCAACGACACCTACGGCTACGCGGTGGGCGACGCGATCCTCCGCGAGGCGGGAGTACGCGTCGAGCGAAGCGTGCGCGCCACCGACACGGTTGCGAGAGTCGGGGGCGACGAGTTCGCGATCCTGCTTCCCGCGGTCGGCTCGGGAGAGGTCGCCGAGAGAATCGCGAGAAAGGTGCTGACGGCCTTCGAGAACCCGGTCGACGTCGACGGGCACCGCTTCGACATCGCCGCGAGTATCGGGATCGCGCTCTACCCCGAGCACGGCAGTGACGCCGACACGCTCCACCGCCGCGCCGACATCGCGATGCACGTCGCGAAGGAATCACAGAGCGGCTACTCGATCTACTCGGAGAGCAGCGACCGGCATCGCTCCGGATACCTTGCGGTCGCGCACGAGTTGCGGCGCGCGATCGACGGCGACGAACTGTTGCTTCACTACCAGCCGAAGGCGCACCTGCGGTCGGGCCTCGTGACGCGCGTCGAGGCCCTCGTCCGCTGGAAGCACCCGGAGCGCGGCATGGTGCCCCCGATGCAATTCATCCCGCTCGCCGAGCGCACCGGGCTCGTAAAGCCGATGACCACGAAAATTCTCGACATTGCGATGGCGCAGTGCCTCGAGTGGAAGGCGCAAGGCACGCCGATCTCCGTCGCCGTGAATCTCTCGGCCCGCACGATTCAGGAGTCGTTCCTGCC
>JAMPYE010000161.1 GCA_023700825.1 Thermoanaerobaculia bacterium
CGTCGCTCGACGGGCGTCGGCAGGCGTTGATCTGCCTCGTCTCGGTGATTCCGTGGGGGCTCTCCGTGGCGCGACAGCTCTGCTTCCCATGGACCGACGCCATTCCCGCGCTCGAGATCACGAAGTGGCTCGTCGTCCTGATCGTTCCGATCGGCTTCTTCGTCGCAATCCTCGGATTTCGCCTCTTCGAGGTCGGGACGATTCTCCGGAAAGGGCTCATTTACGGCGCCACCCTCGGATCCGTCGCCGCGACGGCATGGGTTGCGCTCGCCACGCTGGGCGAGATCGCGGGTCGCGTCGTCGGGTCGCGCACGGCAACCTGGGGTGTCGCGTTCTTGCTCGTCCTGGGAGGAGTGGCGTTGCGACCGGTCGCGTGGCGAATCACCGCGCTCGTGGACCGCACCCTTTTCCACGAGAAGAACGCGCTGCGGGAGTTCGAAGCGGGCGTCATCGCCGACCTCGCCCAGTTCGCCAACACCGGACAGGTCGCCTTTCGGCTCGCCTCGCGGCTGCGTGACGCGCTCGGGAGCGCGAGGACCGCCATCTTTCTCGCCGACGACTCTGGGGGCTTCTACCGCCCTCGCGCCTTCGTCGGGGAGGAAGGCGATGCCGCGGTGGACGCCGTCGTGACCGCGGACGAACTGGCGAGCGTCGCGGACCGGCACGCCCCGTTCCTTCGGGACGAGGAGATCGTTGAGTCGCCGGCGTTGAAGCAGACACTCGACGCGATCGGCGCCCGCTGCGTCATTCCGATCGATCACCGCGGCGCGCGAATCGGGTTCGTGACCCTCGGCGACCTCGCGACGGGGCCGCTCGACCTCGATCGCGACGACCTTCAGCGTCTCGCGTCGATCGCCGCGGCAGCGTCGGTGATGCTCGAGAATTCGAGGCTCATCGAGCTCGCGACGCGCGATCCGCTGACCGGCCTTCCGCGCCGGCAGGTGTTCGAGGATCGGCTCGCCGAAGAGCTGAAACGGTTCGATCGCGCCGGCCAGGCGTTCGCGGTCGGCATCGCCGACGCCGACCGGTTCAAGGCCATCAACGACAGCCGCGGGCACCTTGCCGGCGACCGTGTGCTGCGCGCGATCGCCGAAGCGCTTTCGGACGAGGCGCGGAGCACCGACGTCGTCGCGCGGTGGGGAGGAGAGGAATTCGCGATACTCCTCCCGAATACCGACCTCTCGGGAGCAGGCTCGCTGGTCGAGCGCCTCCGGCAACGGGTCGAGTCGCTCGTCGTCGCAAGCGCCGCCGAGGAGCTGCGGGTGACCGTCTCGTTCGGCCTCGCCGTGATCGCGGGCGAGGCGCGCCCCCTCGACGCCGAGGAGATCTTCCGCATCGCCGACGAAGCTCTCTACCGGGCGAAAGAGGGCGGCAGGAACCGCGTCGAGATCACGATTGTCGGCGGGCCGGGCTGACGCCAGCCTGCTGCCTCGCGACGGTTTCGTTTTCCGCGTACACGGTGTCGAACTGTGCAAGGGGGAAACGTGCCATGTTCGAAACCGTCGTCGTCGAGTCGAGAGTTCAACCGATCCGTCGCACACGCGTCGCGGTGCTCCCGGTCTCACTGGGCCTGCACGGCCTTGCCGTCAGCGCGGCAATCCTGTCGAGCATCTGGGGAGTCGTGCTGCCGATGAATGCGCCGCCCCAGTTCGAGTCATTCCAGGGGATGCGCCCTGCGCCGGCGATGCCGGAGGTGAAGCCGCAGGTCCGCGTCGATCCTCCGCCCAAAGGCGAGCCGCCGAAGACGCCAGCCTCCGTCTTCACACAGGCTCCGATCTCGAACCCCACGGTTCAGACTCCGGAGGCGATCCCCGACACGATCCCGGAGGTCGGACCCGCGGGAAGCTCGCTGCCGGAGATCGCGGTCGCCGGTCCGGGCTCGAGCGGCAGCCCGACCGGGAGCGAGTTCGTCGGTACGGAGCCCATTCAGGTCGGGCCGGGCTCGGCAACGATGCCGGTCGTGCGTGTGCGCGTGCAGCCCGAATATCCGGAACTCCTGACGAAAATGGGCCTGAGAGGCACCGCCATCGTCGAGTGCATCGTCGGCGAAGACGGCGTGATCACGAGCGCAACCGTCGTGAAGGCGACGCACCCGCTGTTCGGAGAATCGGCCAGAAATGCCGTGATGAAGTGGAAATTCCTGCCCGGGCGATTGAATGGCCAGCCCGTCGCAACGATCTTTCAATTGACCGTGACGTTCGAAGTCAGACGTTAGGCCGACGTGCTCTTGCGATATTTCTGTACGGGCGATCCGGTGGGTCGCCCGTTTCTTCCCATCGGAGCCTGAAGTCTAAGGGCGACGCACCGCGTCGCCCCTGCGAAGACCTTCACGCTGTTCGAATCGGCGACCCGATTCGACGTTCGTTTCGTCACGCGCGCCCGAGCGTTGCGGCCACCTCTCGCAGATCCGCGAACAGTTCCTCGAAATCCGCACGGAATTCTCCGTACTGCCCGCGAGCGATCTCCGCCGCCGGGGCGAGAGCCGCGCCGCGGCCGATGCGCCGCTCCATGTTCCGCAACGCGCCCGCGATACCCTCGATCTCTCGGTACGACGTCAGCCAGTCGCCCGACGCCATCGCTGCCGCGAGGCGCTGGCCGCGAGGAGGGAGGTCGAATGCTCGCTGGGCCAGTGTCCGATAGATCCGCGCCGCGAAGTGCTGGAGCGGCTCGTCCGAATGGCTCCCCCACTCCTTCGCGAGCACGTGGTCGAACACGACGTCGACCGCGACGGGCGACCAGCGGCCGCACGCGTCGCGAACTCGCGCCACCGCGCGCCGCGTCGCGTCGTGCGCGTCGGTCGTCGCGTCGATTCGCCGGTGGAGCACGACTCCCGCGCGGTATCTCCGGTCGACCTTCTCCACGCTGCCGCGGGCGAAGTCGGCGATGAGATTCCCGACGAGGAGGTCGTCGTGCGCGCCGGCGAGGAGGAAGTGAGCGAGGAAGTTCACGCGGCTCTATCCAATCGGCTCGCCAGCTCTGGCCGTCGACGTCTGACCTTCGCCTGCATTGACGTCTGACGTTTCGCTTGCCTTCGCCTGCTTTGACCTTTGGCCTGCCTCTTCAGACGCGAGGGTAGGAATCGTAGAATCCGCAGCCACCCGCTTCCACGCGGAGAAGCGCCGCGCTCGGCGCGAATCGGGCTCCGTGCTTTGCCTCGAGCGCGCGCAGCGTCTCGACCACGTTCGCGATGCCCATGTCGTCCGCGTAGCGGAGCAGACCTCCGCGAAACGGCGGGAATCCGGTGCCCATGATCATCGCAAGGTCGACGTCACCCGCGCATGCGGCGATCCCTTCGTCGAGGATCATCGCCGCTTCGTTGATCATCGGTGCGACCAGGCGGCTCGCGATGTCGGTCGTGCCGCCCTCGACGCTGCCCGTCGAGCCGACGAGGCGATAGACCGCGGGGTCGGGCTCGGTCTTCTTCCCGTTGACCCACTTGTAGACGCCGCGACCGTTCTTCTTTCCGAAGCGCTCGTCACCCACGAGCAGGTCGACGAGCCTCGATGCCTTTGCCCGATCGCCGAACGCCTCCGCCAGCACCTGCCCCGCCTTCTGCACCACGTCGATGCCGACCTCGTCGAGAAGGCTGAGCGGGCCCATCGGCATGCCGAATTTCACGAGCGCCTTGTCGACGGCGTTGATCGCGTAACCCTCTTCGAGCAGGAACCCCGCCTCGTTCATGTAAGGCGCGAGTATGCGGTTCACGACGAAGCCAGGACCGTCCTTGCACACGACGACCGTCTTACCGAGCTTCCGGCCGAACGCGACCGCCGTGGCGATCGTCTCCGGCGAGGTCTTCTCCCCGACGATGACCTCCAGCAGCGGCATCCTGTCGACGGGACTGAAGAAGTGCATTCCGATGACGCGGTCGGGGCGCTTCGCCCCCTCCGCGATCTTCGTGATCGGGATCGTCGATGTGTTCGTCGCGAAGATCGCCCCATCCTTCGCGATCTCCTCGAACTCGCGGAGAACGAGCCTTTTCAGCTCCAGCTTTTCGACGATCGCCTCGATGACGACGTCGACGTGGCGGAAGCCGCTCCAGTCGGTCGTCGTGGTGATCTTCGCGAGCTTGCGCGACATCTCGCCGCGCGTCATGCGCCCGCGCTCGGCCTTCTTCTTCCACACGCGCGAGGCGGCCTTCATCCCGGCTCCGAGCGCCCTCCAGTCCACATCCTTCATCCTGACGTTGATGTCGGCCTTGTCCGCGATGACCTGGGCGATGCCCGAGCCCATGAGGCCGGCGCCGAGGACTCCGGCCGCCGCGATCTCCCCGGGGGCGGGGCCGCGATCTTTCTTCGCCCCTTCCATCAGGAAGAAGAGCCCGACGAGGTTCTTCGCGACCGGGTTGCCGAACAGACCGACGGCTTCGACGCCCTCGGCCTTTAGCCCTTCTTCGATCCCGTGGCTGAAGCCTGCGTCCATGACCTCGATGGCCTTGATCGGCGCCGGGTAGTGGCCGCCGGTCTTCGAGATCACCGAGGCCTTCGCCTTGTTGAAGATGACGCGCCGCGCGAGCGGGTTGCCTTCGATGTAGAAGTGCGTGTTGCGGTTCCCGCCTCGGCGCTTGCCGGAGAGCGTCGCACCCCAACGTCGCGCGGCCGCGAGTGACGTCGCGGCCGGGACCACCTCGTCGACGAGCCCCATCCGCTTGCCGCGCCGGCCGTCGATCGACTTGCCGGTGAGGATCATGTCGAGCGCCGCCGGGATACCGACGAGGCGCGGCAGGAAGGTCGTTCCTCCCCACGCGGGGAAGATGCCTAACCTGACCTCGGGAAGCGCGATTGCCGTTTTCGGCGAGTCGCTCGCGAGGCGGTAGTCGCAGGCGAGCGCGAGCTCCGTGCCACCCCCCATGCAGGCGCCGCTGATCACCGCGATCGTCGTCTGCGGCAGCTTGCGCAGGTTCCCGAGGACGCGCTGTCCGCGCCGCACGATCAGAAGCGCGTCGTCTTCGGACGAAACCGCCGTGAACTCCTCGACGTCGGCGCCGGCGATGAAGATCCCCGGCTTCGGCGACGCGAAATAGACCCGCTTGATCTCGGGCATCGCCGCGAGCCGCGCGAGGACGCCGTCGAGCTCTTCGAGAACCGACGCTGAGAGCTTGTTGACTTTCTCCCCGGGAAGGTCGAATGAGACGATCGCTTCCGGCCCGTCGATGTCGAGTCGAAAGGCGTTGCCGGTTGCGGCGGTGGTCGGGGGCTGTTCGGCGGCAGTTGCGCTCATGCGATCTCCTGGAACGGACAGCGACCGGATTGCAGGGCCGCGCACGTCAGGAAGCTCGCGCCGGGCGCGCCGGGTGCACGGACAGGATCAGGCCATCGTTTCTTCGTCTACGTACATTGCGTCGATCAGGGACTTGTACTTCTCGTCGACGACGCGCCTTTTCACCTTCAGCGACGGGGTGATCTCCCCGCCTTCGATCGTGAAGTCCTGCGGGATCATCGTAAACCGGCGGATCTTCTCCTGCTTGTCGAGCGTGGCGTTGAACCGGTCGATCTCCTTCTGGACGGTCGCGATGATCTGCGGATGCGCGCAGAGCTCGGCGTTCGAGGCCATGCCGAGGCCGAGAGCCTTCGCCTCGCGCTGCAGCGCCTCGAAGTTCGGCACGAAAAGGAGCGAGACGAACTTGCGGCGGTCGCCGATGAGCACCGGCGTCCCCACGTACGGGGAGGTCTTGAGCAGGTTCTCGATCGGCTGCGGGGCGATGTTCTTCCCGTAGGCGTTGATGATGAGGTCCTTCTTGCGGTCGGTGATGTGAAGGAAGCCGTCCGAGTCGATGTGCCCGATGTCCCCCGTGGAGAACCAGCCGTCCTTGTCGATCGCCGCGGCGGTCGCTTCGGGGTTGTTGAAGTACCCCTTCATGACGTTAGGCCCGCGCGTGAGGATCTCGCCGTCCTCCGCGATGCGCACCTCCACGCCGGCGATGATGCGCCCGACCGTCCCGAGCCGGCGGTGGTCCAGCGTGTTGAACGCGATGACGGGCGAGGTCTCCGTCAGCCCGTAGCCCTCGAGGATGTCGAGCCCCGCGCCGACGAAGAAGGCCGCGACCTCCGCGGAGAGAGGCGCCCCGCCCGAGACGGCGAAGCGAATCCGTCCGCCGAGCCGATCGAGGATCTTCTTGAAGACGAGCTTCTCGGCGATCGCCGACTTCAACGCGAGGACCCCGGGAAGCGGCTGCCGGGCGATCACGTACGGCAGTCGCTCGGCACCGACCGAGAGCGCCCAGGCGAAGATCTTCTTGCGCAGCGGAGGCGCGTCGGCGACGGTGTTGAGAATCCGCTCCTTCACCTTCTCGAAGAGGCGCGGCACCGCCGCGAACACCTGCGGGCGCACCTCCTGGAGGTTGTCGGCGACCTTGAGGACGCTCTCCGCGTAGGCGATCGTCGCCCCCTGCAGGAGATAGCAGAAGTCGACCATCCGCTCGAGGATGTGCGACAGCGGGAGGATGTTCATCACGACGTCGGCCGTCTGGAGCGGGATCATCGGCACGCACGTGACGACGTTGCTCGTGACGTTCCCGTGCGTGAGCATCGCTCCCTTCGGGTTCCCCGTCGTTCCCGACGTGTAGACGATCGTCGCAAGGTCGTCCAGCGTGCGCGAGCGCAGCAGCTCGTCGAACTTCGCCGGCCCTGCTTCCCGGTCGTGCTCGGCCCCGTTCTTCAACGCCGCCTGCCACGACATCGCGTCCTCGGGTATCGAAGTCTCCGCGTCGAACACGACCATCCTGCGCAGCGAGGGAACGAGGGGACGGACGCTCTCGATCTTCTCGAGCTGCTCCCTGTTCGACAGGAAGAGCACCACGGTTCCCGAGTCGTTGAGGATGTACTGGATCGAGCTCGGCGTCAGCGTCGGGTAGATCGGAACGGAGACGGCGCCGGCGGCCAGGATCGCGACGTCGGCCATCGTCCACTCGGGACGGTTCTCGGCGAGAATCGCGACGCGATCGTCGGGCTTGACCCCCATCCAGCGCAGCGCGGCCGACATCTGCCGCACCGTCGTCTCGAACTCCGGGAGAGAGATGTCACGCCACTCGCCGTCCTTCTTGTACTTCAGCGCAGCGGCGCGGGGCTTCTTCAGCGTCTCGACAAAAATGTCGTTGAGCGTTTGAACGGCCATCGCAGACCCTCCTCGGGCGTCTCCATCGTTCCCCTCGCGCTCGGGCGCGCCGAACTCGGACGTGTCTCCCGGGAACTTGCGGGGAATGATAGATCAAACGGCTCAGAGCAGGCCATTCAGCACGAAGTCGCAGATCGGGTCGGCAACGTCGGCGAGACGCGCGTCCTTCTCCGACAGAACCCACGACGTCACCATCTCGTCGAGGATTCCGAACACAGCCTTCGCGGTGATGTGCGGCTGCAGCGACGCGCGGAAGAGCCCCTGCTGCTGTCCTTCCTCGATCGTGCGCCGCAGGATGTTCAGGTAGTCGGCGACCTCCTGGTGCGAGAAGAGGCTCATGAACTTCAGGCTCTGCCTCAGCTCCACCTGGAACACGATCGCGAGGGGCCGGTCGTTGCCGAGCGACTCGAGGTGAAAGCGGATCACCTTTCGAAGCCGGGACTGCGGATCCCGCTCGGCGTTCATCACGAGGGACACGCCCTCGAGGTACGCGCGCATGTGCTCGCGGAAGATCGAGATCAGCAGGTCTTCCTTGCCAAGGAAATAGAGGTAGATCGTGCCGTCCGCGACCCCCGCTTCCTTCGCAATCTCGGAGACCTTCGCATTGAAATAGCCGGTGCGGGCGAACACCTCGATCGACGCGCGCAGAATTCGCTCGCGTTTGCCCGTGCCCTTCACCGGATCCGTCTCTACGGATCTCGCGACCATCAGCGTTCCTCCACCGGCCCAGCGGCCTGAATGAATACTCATTCAGATTAACAGAAACCCCGTCCGCGCGACAGCAACCGCTCCAACTCCCGCCCGAGTTCGATTAACGTATCGGCCATGACGACCGGGCCGGCTGGGACACTCGAACGTTTCGAGCGCTCGGACCTTCGATTCCTGCTCGTCTGCGCGACGATCCTCGTCGCCTCGATCGCCTTTGGCATTGCCTTCTTCGACCGCGCGTTCCCGGAAGCGTCGATCGAGTTCCGCGTCGACCAGCGAAGCTCCCGCGCCATCGCCGAGACGCTGCTCGACGATCTCGGCTACTCGCGCGAGGGACGGATGCACTCCGTCCGGTTCCAGCACGACGACGACGCGAAGATCTTCCTCGAGCGCACGCTCGGCCTCGAGAAGGCGTCGGGCGTGATGAGCGACGGCGTCGAGATCTGGCGCTGGAGCCATCGATGGTTCACCCCGCTCCGGACCGACGAACTGCGCGTGAGCGTTTCGCCGCGCGGGGAGCTCATCGGCTTCGAGCGACTGCTCGAGGAGACCCGCGCGACGAAGGGGCTCGACCCGGAAACGCGGGTTCCCGCGGCGCTGTCGTTTCTTCGCTCGACCGGAATCGACACCGCGACCCTTCAGCTCGTGTCAGTGAGCGAGAAGAAGCTCCCCCGCCGGGTCGACACGGTCGTGACGTTCGAGCACCGGAGCCTCCGTCCCGGAGGCGCGCCTTACCAGTACGCGGTGACGCTTCAGGGCGGCGAGATCGGCGGCTTCTCGCAGCAGTTGCGCGTGCCCGAGAAGTGGACCCGCGAGTACGCGAGCCTTCGCTCGAAGAACGAGGCGGCGAACGACGTCGCGTCCGTGCTGCTCTCGCTCACCGCCTTCGCGGCGCTGGTCGTCTTCGTGCTGCGGATGCGGCGCAACGATGTCCAGCTCCGCTTCTCGATGTGGATCGCGGTCGTCTGCGGCGGTCTCGTCTTTCTCGTTTCCCTGAACTCGCTTCCGGCCGACCTCGCGAGCTACGACACGAAGAGCTCGTTCGCGGCGTTCATCGCCCAGGAGATCGGGCTCGCGCTTTTC
>JAMPYE010000162.1 GCA_023700825.1 Thermoanaerobaculia bacterium
CCGCGAACGTGAAGCTCGGATAACCGACGGCGAACAACACTTCGGAGCCGTCGAGGTCGATGGAATCGTTGACGAGCAGCGCGCGCATGGCGATCGCCGCCGTGCCGTCGGGACGGATCTCGACCGCGTACTCGGGAGTCCATCCAATGCCTTTCGTGAGGTAGCTGATCGTGAGATCACGCTTTCCATCGCGGGAGTCGGTGCGGATGCGGAGCAACTCCGAACCCTTCATCTCCGTGACGGTGCCGCGCGGGCGCGACGCGAAGCTGGCGGTGAGCACGTCACCGTGAGCCACGGCGACGAAGCGCCCGGCACTCTCCAGCATCACGGATTCGGGCTGCGCGTCGTCCCTGGCCGCGGGTGCGACGATTGTGCCGGTGATCGAGCCGCCGCTTCGAAGCGTGAGCGTGACCTGGGCGCCGGGGTTTCCAGCGAGCAGGTCGGCGATGCCGGTCGCAGCGCGATCGCTCGCCTTCGTGAACGGCTCCGCGACGACTTCCGTGACGGCACCGCCGTCGCCGAAGCCGACCCAGAACGTTCCGTACGCCGCAGGCGGGATCCCGTCGATCGTCGCGGCGCCCTTATCGACAGCAACGGGTCCCGAGCGCGTCAGAAAGCCGAGACCGTTCTTGAAGACCACGACGCGGCGAACGGGAAGAGATTCGGCGGATGCCACGCTGCAGACGAGCAGCGCGGCCACCAAGGGGAGAACGCGCGGACGGAAAAGACCACGAGACATCGGCACACCTCACGAAACGAGATCTGCCGAGTATAAGGCGTGGGCTACAGAAGCTTGTCGAAGAAGCGGTCGGTGCGCGGGAGCCACCAGTTGTCGCGATCGACCGAGACGACGACCGAGATCGCGCGGCCGACGATCTGCCGGCGCTCGACGAAGCCGAAGTAGCGGCTGTCGAAGCTCTCGTCGCGATTGTCGCCCATCATGAAGTACTTCCCCTCCGGAACGGTCACCGGGCCGAAGTTGCGCACGGAGAGTTGATCGGGAGCGATGAGGATCGGGTGTGTCACCACATTCTCGACGCTCTCCTTGAAGAAGAGGTAACGGCCCGAATCGCGAACGCCGTACTCGCCTTCGGTGGTTTCGTCGATCTGGTCGTACTTTGCAGCCACGCCGTTGACGAGAAGACGCCCCACCTGCATTCCGTTGGTGTCGCCCGGGACGCGGCCGAAGCGCATCTCGAGCGTGTCGCCGGGAACGCCGACGACGCGCTTGACGAGCCGCTTGCCGTCGTGCGGCGAGAAGAAGACGACGATGTCTCCCGCCTTCGGGTCGTCCCACTCTGCCAGGCGCCAGAGTGTGAAAGGGAAGCGCAGGTCGTACGCCATCTTGTTCACGAAGACGCGGTCGCCCTCGAGAATCGTCGGCTTCATCGACCCGGTCGGCACGTCGTTCCAGTCGGCGAGCGCCGAACGGAGCGAACCGAGCACGAGGGCGATGAGCAGAAACGGACGGACCCACTCGAACCAGAACTTCTTCAGCGATTCCTTCAAGCGATTACCTCGGACTGTCGCAAACAGCGGAGGAGGGCCCGGGAATCCCGAGGAGCCTTCCCCGGGGAAAATTCGCCGTGACGGGTGCCGCTCAGCGGCCCCGGCTGGCTTCCAGGCGCGCGAAAAGCGCCTTCACCGGAGGCGTGATCAGGTGAAAATCGATGAGAAACGCATCGTGCCCGTTCCCGGTGACGATCTCCATGTACGTGGAGTCGACTCCCGTCGCCCGGAGCGCGGCGTCGACTTTCTCGACCTCGGCAGGCGGAAAAAGCCAGTCGCTGTCGAACGAGATGAGGAGCGCCTTGCCGCGATAGCTCGCGAACGCCTTCTCGAGCGTGCCGTAGATCTCCTCGATGTCCATCTCGTCCATCGCCGCCTGGATTCGAACGTAGGAGTTCGCGTCGTAGGCCCGCGAGAACTTGGTTCCCTGGTACTCGAGGTACGAGTCGATCTCGAACTGGCTCGATCCGTGCCGCCGCCGGCGGCCGAACTTGCGCTCGAGCGCCTCCTGCGAAAGGTACGTCATGTGTCCGACCATCCGGGCGACCTGAAGGCCACGGAGCGGCTCGGAGCTCTCGTAGTAGTCGCCTCCCCGGAAATGGAAGTCGCTCTCGATGATCTTCCGGCCGATGATGTGCCAGGCGACGCCTTCGACCGGCACGGCGGCCGCGCCGGCCATCGCGATGATCGACTCGACCGAGTCGGGGAAGAGCGCTGCCCACATCAGCACCTGCATCGCTCCGAGCGATCCGCCCGTTACGCAGCGTAGCCTCGGGATGCCGAGATGCTCGATGACGAGCCGCTGTGCGCGGACCATGTCGGTGATCGTGACCCACGGATACTGCGAGCCGTACGGCTTTCCCGTGTCGGGATTCACGCTCGCCGGTGCCGTCGTCCCCCAGCAGGATCCGACGAGGTTCACGCAGATCACGAAGTGGCGCTCGAGGTCGAACGCCTTCCCGTAGCCGATCATCCCGTCCCACCACCCCGGCTTCTCGTCCTCGGGGGTGTACTTGCCGGCGGCGTGCGCACTCGCCGAGAGGGCGTGACAGACGAGGATCGCGTTGGAACGGTCGGCGTTCAGCTCACCGAACGTTTCGTAGCAGATCGTGAACGGCCGGATCGCCTGGCCGTGCTCGAACCCGAATCCCTCGGGAAGCTGGAGATACTGCGGCGGCCGGCAGAGAAATGACGAGCCGATTCGAGTCGTAGCTGACATGAATGCCGAAGTTTAGTGCAACCGGGTGGAGACGGAATTGAGAATTGAGAATTGGGAATTGAGAGATGACAAACAGCCACGAAAATAACTATCGGTGCAGTTCTGTTTAGTGACAATCTTTAAGGGTATCTATATCTAATATCTCAATTATCAATTCCTAATTCTCAATTCTTCCGTATCCACCCTCCTCCCAGGCAAAGGTCGCCGTCGTAGAAGACGACGGCCTGGCCGGGAGCGATGGCGCGGAGCGCGGCGGCGAACGTCACTCGCGCGTTCGAGCCGTCGAGCATCTCCACCGTCGCGGCGACGTCGGCCTGCCGGGAGCGGACCTTCGCGGTGACCTCGACGGGCCCCGACGGAACGTCGCCGGAGATCCAGTGGACGCGCTCGGCGACGAGTTCGGTCTTGTCGAGCGATTCCGCCGGGCCGATCACGACCCGTCGGGTGAGCGGATCGATGTCGACGACGTAGGTCCGCTCGGGAAAGCCGCCGATATCGAGCCCGCGGCGCTGCCCGATCGTGAAGTTGTAATAGGCGTCGTGGCGGCCGACGACGCGGCCCGCGAGATCGACGATCTCGCCGCCGACGTTTCCCGTGGCCGCCGCGCGCAGGGGACCCGACGCCGACTCGCCGTCCGTCGCGGCGAATCGCCTCGCCTCCTCGGTGACCACGCGCGCGTAGCCGTCCTTCTCCGGAACGAAGCAGATCTCGAACGACTCGGCCTTCTCGGCCACGCGGAGCCCCGCTCTTGCGGCGATCTCGCGGACCTCCTGCTTGGTCAGTTCGCCGAGCGGAAAAAGAGTCTCCGAGAGCTGCTCCTGGCTGAGCTCGAAGAGAAAGTACGACTGGTCTTTCGCGAGGTCGCGCGCCTTGCGGAGCTCGAAGCGTCCCGCTGCGTCGCGTGTGATCCGCGCGTAGTGTCCGGTTGCGACCTTCGCCGCGCCGACGCCGAGCGCCTTCCTGTGCAGCATCGCGAACTTTACGTGCGTGTTGCAGAGAACGCAGGGAGAGGGAGTCGCGCCCGAGAGGTAGCCTTCGACGAACGGCCGAATCACGGTCGCGCGGAAGCCCTGTTCCATGTTGAGGACGAAATGCGGGATGCCGAGCGCCCAGGCGACGCGACGCGCGTCGGCGAGATCGTCGATCGTGCAGCAGCCGCCGTACTCGGTCTCCCCACGGCCGAGAGCGTCGTACATCTGCATCGACATCCCGATGACGTCGTGGCCCTCGGACTTGAGGATGTGCGCGGCGGTCGAGGAGTCGACCCCGCCCGACATGGCTACAGCGATCTTCACGTCTGGGCTGAATGGCGCAGCGGCGCCGACGAATTCCCCTCCCGGGTTCGGAGGTAGACTGACGGGGTAGCTCGGAGCCGAAATTGACCGGACGCAACGATCGGATCGAAGACTCCAGCCTGGCGGAGTCGCCGGTGGAGAGAATGCTCGCAGAGGCGGGGCGCGCGTTCCATGCGTCGGAGTACCTGGCGACCGAGCGGGCGGCGCGGCAAGCGCTCGAAGAGCTCCGCGCGGGCCCCGGAGACGGACTCTCCGAAGGGGAGGCGCTGACCTGGCTCGGCGCGGCGCTCACGCAGCAGAGCCGGTACCAGGAGGCGCTGGTCAAGCTCAAGGACGCGGAGCGCAAGTATGGCGAGATCGGCCGGCCCGAGCTCGCAAGCCGGGCGCTCAACTACCTCGCCGTCGTTCACGAGGAGCTCGGGGACCTGGACAAGGCGTTCGAGATCTACCAGCGCGCGGAGCGAGCCGCGGAAGCGGCCGGCAACGTGGAGATGCAGGCGCGAGTGCTCGCCAACGTCGGCGAGGCGTACGTGAACCTGCATCGTCACGAGGAAGCGCTCGCCGCGCTCGGCCGCTCGGCGGCGCTGCTCGCTCCGCTCGAGGAGCACCGGTCGTTGTTCGGCTGGTGCCTGCTCGGTGTCGCCCGAATCTACGTGGAGCTCGGCGAGCATGCCACCGCGCTCGAAGTCTTCTCCTCGGCGCTCGACGCCGCGCGCAAAGGGGAGTCGCTTCGCGTCATGGCGGAGATTCACACCGCGCTCGGCTCGCTCCTGGTCGACATGGGCGACCAGAAAGAAGCGGTGGTGAACCTGCGACAGGCGCTTGCGCTTGCCGAAGAGGCGGGCGTCCGGCAGGAGGTGTTCAAGGCCCATCTGGCGCTCTCCCGCGGTTACGAGAAGTTCGGCGACTTCCGTGCCGCGCTCGAGCACTACAGGCAGTACCACGAAGCGCGAGGCCAGGTCTTCGACGAGCTCGCGAAGGAGAAGATCGACAGCCTGTCGGCGGAAATCGAGCTCGTCAAGGTCAGGCACGAGCAGGAGATTTCGCACCTCCGCAACGTGGAGCTCGCGTCGGCGAACCAGCTCCTCGAGAGACAAAAGGAGGACCTGGAGCGGGCGAACGAGCTTCTCGCCCAGCAGGCGGTCGAGCTCGACAAGCTCAGCGTGCACGACAGCCTGACCGGCGTGAACAACCGGCGCTACCTCGACCGGCATCTCATCGAGGAGATGGAGCGAAGCCGCAGGCACGGGCACCCGATCAGCGTCGCGATGCTCGACGCCGATCACTTCAAGCTGGTGAACGATCGATTCTCGCATCGGATCGGCGATGTCGTGCTTCGGACGCTCATGACGATCGTCTGCAAGCGGAAGCGGCGCAGCGACGCCGTGGCGCGCTACGGTGGAGAGGAGTTCGTGATCGTCTTTCCGGAGACGACCGCGGAGCACGCGACGGTAGCGTGCGAGGGAATCCGTGCCGCCGTCGAGGAGTACGACTGGAGCGAGGTGCACGAAGGCCTGCGCGTGACAGTCAGCATCGGCGTAGCGTCGAACGAGCACGCGGACGACCCGCAGGGATTGCTCGACGCAGCTGACAAGTGCCTTTACGAGGCGAAGCAGACCGGGCGCAACCGAGTCGTGACTCGCTGACGGGGGTGGCCGCTTCGGCTACTCGTCTTTTTCCGCGAACGGATCGGTTGGCTGCAACTCGTCGTCGTCCTCGGGGCGCAGCAGCTTCTTGAGGACCTTCATCGACGGCTTCGAGCTGATTACCGGAGCCTCTGAGGCGCTCTCGTCGTCCGCCGCTTCCAGCGCCTCGGCGAGCCCTTCGGAGCCCGCGCGCACCGATTCCATGAAGGTGCGCGGCTCGGCCGGCTTCGACGCCGGAGGGTTCAGGTTCTCCGACTTCCGGAACGCCTCGTTCCAGATGAGGATCGTCGGGACGAGGCGCTGGTAGAGCTCGCACGTCGCGCGGACGTCGTCGAGACAGTAGCTCGCGATCTCCTCGTAGCGCCCCTCGCGGTACGCCGTCTCGACCGCGCGCCCGTCCATCGAGTCGGTCTTCGAGCTGGCGATTCCGAACGCCTTGCAGGCGAAGTCGAGGTTGAAACGGATCTGCCGCGTGTTCACCGTGCCGTTGAAGGTGAGCGCGTCGCGCAGATCGCAATTCGGATGGAACGCGTAGCGTGGGCCGACGAGATCTCGCTTCGGAATGACGCCGTTGATCGCCGATCGGATCATGATGAACGGTCCGTCGAACTGGCGGCCGTTGAAGGAGACGAACCGGTCGTCGCGATTCAGGTAGCTCCAGAACTGCTGGAGGATCAGCTTCTCGGTACCGGAGATGAAGGTGCGGTTGCCGTCCTTCCGCGTGATGAGCTGCTCCTGCCCGGGAACTTCGTAAAGGACCGCGCCGCGGCCGTCGTCGGCGTTGATCACGCCGATGGCGACGATCCGTCCACGGAACGGAGAGAGGCCGCCCCGCCGCTTCTCCTCCTCGGCCTCGGCGTCGCTCATCCCCTTGATCAGGAACTCGCGGACGTACGGATCATGCTCTTCCCACGGCGTGCCGACGGTTTCGATGTCGATCACCAGGCGCTTCATGGCGTGTCCCTCGTCAGCACACGTTAGATCATGCCCGTGCACGGGGCAAGTCGCGCAGAACAGGAGGGGGAAGGGAGGTGGGAGAACCCCCGGAGGAGAAACGAAGCGTCGGTCCGAGGTCCTCTTCTCCTTTCGCTTCGTTCCTATCTGCTGGCTCGTGCGAGCCACTTCACCCGTGGATTACGATATGCGGATGAACGAGAGCCTCCAGGATCGCTACGCACCGCACAACTGCTGCTTCGGCTGCGGACCCTCGAACGAGAAAGGGCTGCGCATCAAGAGTTTCGTCGAAGGTGACGAGGTCGTCTGCGAGTTTCACCCCGAAGAACATCACCAGGCGTTTCCGGGGATGCTCAACGGCGGCATCTGCGGCGCGCTGCTCGACTGCCACAGCAACTGGACCGCGGCCTGGCACCTGATGACGCAGGCGGGGACGGAAAAGCCGCCATGCACGGTGACGGCCGACTTCCACGTCCGCCTCCTGCGGCCGACGCCCCTCGACACGACGGTCCGGTTGCGCGCGAAGATCGCCGAGTCGACCGGCGACCGCGCGATCGTCGAGGCGACGCTCGAGGCGAATGGCAGAATCACCGCGACCTGTCGCGGCACCTTTGTCTCCGTGAAAGAAGGGCACCCGGCGTACCATCGGTGGTGAGACGAATTGAGGATTCATAGATGAATAACACATCTGTTGCATGCGTATTTTTGCGGTATTGTGTTACAACAAATATTTCAGTTCTTAATACTGCCATGATAGTAAACTTGATTTTTGTCGCACTTTTTCGTTCGCAATTCTCGACTCCGCTTCCGGGAGACAAGAGCTGATGCGACGCCTCCGCTTCGGCCGAACCGGCGTATCGGTGCCCGCCGTCAGCCTCGGCACCTGGGGCTACAGCGGTGCCAACATGAACAACGGCGTCTCGGTCGGGTGGACCGGACATGACGACGGGCTTGCGCGGGCCGCGCTCGTCCGGGCGGCGGCAGCCGGGATCGACCACTGGGACACGGCCGACGTCTACGGCAACGGCCGGTCGGAAGAGCTCATCGGCAGCATGTGGGGAGAGGTGCGGCGGAGCGGCATTTTCCTCGCCACCAAGGTGGGATGGGACAAAGGGGGACGCGGGCACTTCTATCACCCCGACGTGATCCGCGCGAATTTCGAGCGCTCGCTGCGCCTGCTACGCACCGACGTCATCGACCTCTACTATCTGCACCACTGCGATTTCGGCCCTGCGGACGAGTACTTCGACGACGCGCTCGCGCTCGTGCGCAGGTTTCGCGAGGAAGGCAAGGTGCGCTTCATCGGGCTCTCCGACTGGGAAGCGCCGAAGATCATGCGCTTCATCGATCGCGTGGATCCCGACGTCGTCCAGCCCTACCGGAACGTGGTCGACGACGACTACGTCTCGTCGGGTCTGCAGGGCTGGGTCGACGCGCACGATGCGGGCGTCGCGTTCTTCTCGCCGATCATGCACGGGTTGCTTCTCGGGAAGTACGAAGCGCCTGTCGTGTTCCCCCAAGGAGATTTCCGGAGCAACGTGCCGGGCTTCGGCGACGCTGTGGTGATCGCGAGAATGAAGGCGGCCCGCGAGGCAGTGGAGAAGCGCTGGGCGGGACACCCGCAGCCGGTGCTGAACGCGCTCATCGGGTCGCTCCTTTCGGATAGCCCGACCGGCTGCGTCCTGCTCGGGCAGCGCAATCCGTCACAGGTCGACTCGGCAGCCGTCGTGGGCGAGCCACTGTCGGACGAGGAGACGGAGTGGGTCCGGAAACTTTACAGGGAAGCGTGATCCCCCTTGGTAACTTCGCCGCAGCGCCAACGTATTGACGTAAGAACGACGGGAACGACGTGATCGCAGAACTCCAAACGGGCGTTGAGGCCAGCGACTTCATCGCCGCAGGTCCGGCCGGCGGCCAATCGGTGCTCCGCTTCCAGTGGACCGTCGACAACGAGACGCTCAAGGACGTCAATCGCGCGTCGGGGATGGACTCGTCCGCCTCGCACGTGCGCGGCTTTCTTGCGCGCCTCGTCACGGTCTGGGCCGACACCCCCGAGGAGCGCCGCCCGGTGCTCGAGATCCCGGCGCTGCTCAGCGAGGATCTCGTCTACATCCCCAGCCCCTGCTACATTTTCGCGTTCTCGACCGATCGCTCGACCGTGCACTGCTGGTACTCGGTGCTCATCGATGCGGGATGCGCGGAATTGCTCGAAGGGAAGGCGGGCGTTCGGGTCTTCACGGCCACCGGAGATCCTCAGGTACTCTCGGCCTTTCTCGACG
>JAMPYE010000163.1 GCA_023700825.1 Thermoanaerobaculia bacterium
AGAATGTCGAATGAAGAACGAGGATTGAAGAACCGCCGGCCGGTGCGAGTTTCGTGCGTCGGGCTTCCTCATTCTCCATTCCTCATTCTTCATTCGACATTTCGGTTTCTGAGACAAAGGCTGCGGGTGAGGTTCTGGCGCGAGGCACAGGAAATTGCCGAAAAATGGAAATTCAGAAAAATCGCCTCACCCGCGAACGCGGGCGGGGGTGCCTGTGTTTAAACGGTCGTGAGAAGCTCGTGGACTGGTGGAGAGACCCTTGCGATGACCCCGCATGGTGACGTGCTCGCCCTGGCGGTACACCGCCGCGAGGATGGAGCGTTCGAACAGCTCGTCGAGCAGTTCGAGCGGCAGCTCTTCAATTACGTCTACCGGCTGATCCAGAACGTGCACGACGCGCAGGAGGTCGTGCAGGACACGTTCCTGCGCGCGCACCGGGCGCTGACGCGCCAGTACGACGAACCGAAGTGTTCGGCGCTTCTCGTGAGGCCGTGGCTCTACCGGATCGCGAGAAACCTCGCGCTCAACAAGCGGCGAGGGCTGCGGGCGCATGTCGAGCAGCCGCTTCCGGCGGAAGAGCACGCCGGCTTCAAGCCGTCGGTCCGCCCGCCGGCGCTTCTCTGCGCGATCGAAACGCGCGAGGAGCTCGAGCGCCTCGATCGGGCGCTGGCCACGCTCCCGGTCGAGGCACGCGAGCTCGTCTTTCTGAGGTTCATCGAGGAAATGTCGTACGCGGAAATCGCGAAGACGACGGGGTTGGGTGAGGCAGTGTTGCGGGGCAAGGTCTTTCGCTCGCTGCGCCAGCTGCGCGACACGCTCGCCGTCGCCAAGGAGACTGCCCATGCGATGTGACAGCGCGCTGATCCGGCTCGACGAGCTGCGTGCCGGCGAGCTTCCGGCTGACGAGGCGAAGGAAGTCCGCGAGCACCTGGCCGGCTGCCACTGGTGTGAAGACGACCGGATGGAGTACGAGGCGCTGGCCGCAAAACTTCCCGCGCTCGTTCGCGAGTGCCCGGTGAGTTGCGTGGAAACCGTGCGCGACCTCTGCGCTCACGGGTACGACCTCGTCGAAACCGAGGCGCTCTCCGTTCGCGTCGCCTTCTCGAGCCGCGGAATCACCAGGATCTCTCCGGTCAGCGTGAGCGAGGAGAGCTTCAGGAACGAATACCGGGAGCGGATGGGGCGCGAGCTCGAACAGCGCGAGCTTTCCGATCGCCTTCGGGGCGAGGTCCTGAAGGCGCTTCACGGCGAGCGGCTCAGGAACCCCGACGTCGACATCGACGAGCTCCCCGAGTTCGAGCAGAAGGTCCTGCGCAAGCTTCTCGAGATCCCTCCCGGTGAGGTGCGCACCTACGCGTGGGTTGCGCGCGAGACCGGAAGCCCGGCTGCCGTGCGCGCCGTCGGCAATGCCTGCGCCCGCAACCCTGTGCCGTTCGTCGTTCCGTGCCACCGCGTCATCCCCTCGTCCGGCGGAGTCGGCAACTACGGCTTCGGAGAGGCGATGAAGCGGGAGCTTCTGGCCGGCGAAGGAGTAGACATCGCGACGATCGAGTCGATGTCGAAGCGCGGTTTCCGCTACGTCGCTTCGCGTACCACAGGCATCTACTGCTTCCCGACCTGCCGCGACGCGAAGCGCATCCGCGAGGAGAACCGGGTGCTCGTCCGTGACGAACGCGACGCCGCGGCGAAGGGCCTTCGCGCCTGCGCGCACTGCAGGCCGCTGGCGAAGAGCGCGTAGGGAAGTTGTTAGTTTTTAGTTGTTAGTTGTTAGACACGCAGCGTAGTCGAGCAACGAGCAGCTACGAACGTTCCACGCGAGGTACCTGACTTCGCCAGGGAAGTCAGCGCAGCAGGCGCAGTCGTCTAACAACTAACAACTAACAACTAACAACCACCCCGGAGTCCCCGATGTCCATCGCCTTTACAGTCCCTGCTGAAAGCAAAGCCCGCGCGCACTACGAGACGCACGCGGTCTCGGTTCCCGCGCGATCGTTCACGGGTGACTTCTACAGCGCGATGAGTGCGCGCGACGGCGGGCTCGTCTTCGCGCTGGGTGATGTCGCGGGCAAGGGGCTCGACGCCGCGGTGATGATGGCGATGCTGCAGGAGCAGCTCGAGCACATGGTGACGGAACGTTGCGATCCGCGAGTCGCTGACCTGATCGCCGCGATCGACGAGGTCGCCTCCGAGGAGATGCCGTCGAACAAGTTCGCGACGCTCGTCGTGGGGCGGTTCTGCAACGAGGGGTTCGTGCGCATGGTGAACGCGGGACACACGCCGCCGGTCATTCTCCGCGCGGACGGCACGATCGAGACGATCGGCTCGACCGGCCCGGTCGTCGGCCTGATCCGGGGCGCCGCCTGGCGGGTGCACGACGCGCTGCTTGCCCCGGGAGATTCGCTCGTTCTCTACTCCGATGGAGTGACCGAGGCGGAGTCGCCCGAAGGGGAGGAGCTCGGAGTCGAGGGCGTGCACGTCGCGCTTACGGGGCGCGAGGGTGAAGACTCCGCGAGCCTGGCTCGCCACCTTTTCGACGCCACGGCGCGGCACCGCGCCGGCGCGCCGCCAGCCGACGACACGACGGTCATGGTCGTCAAGCGGATCGGTTGAAATCGTAGCGAAGACTCCTGCCTTGCCTACCTGGCAAAGGCCTCAGGCCTTTGCCAGGTAGGCTTCGCCGATTCCTTACCACATGGTACGATTGGTAAGGAATGGCCAAGGTCAGATCGACGATCACGAGCAAGGGTCAGACGACGGTTCCGAAGCCGGTTCGCGACGCCCTTGGTGTTTCGTCGGGCAGGCCGATTTACTGGGAGATTCGAGATGGAGCCGTGGAGGTCTCCGCAGACGAGCCGCCGTTCTTTCGCTGGATCGGCGTCGTTCGAACGGGACGGGGATCGGCCTCCGACGATGTGAAATCTGCCCGAAAGCGACGAGGCGGGACGTAGCGCATGGCAGTACTCGTCGACACGAACGTGATTCTCTCCGCGGTTACCGACCGCAACGCCTTTCAGCGAGCCCGGGCCGAGCGTCTCTTCAGGCAGGCGGCTTCGGGGGCGGAGCAGATCGTCATCGCGCAGTTCGTGCTGTTCGAGACGCACTACGTAATGCGCAACCTGTACAAACAGTCCGACGCAGACGTCGCCAGGCTGCTGGCAGACCTCGTGGCCCTTCCGGGCGCGGTCGTGCAACACACGCTCCCGCTCGAGCGGCTGTTCGGGCTGTGGCCGTCGTCGATCCGGGAAATCGCCGACGCCGCACTCGCTGCCACGGCGCTCGACATGGGATGTTCGGTTGCGACGTTTGACTCCCGCTTCGTGCGCCGGCTCCGATCGCTCGGTATCGCCGTCTGGAGCCCGAAGTAGCTGGTTCGAAAGTCTGCTACGCTCTCACACCCCCGGCAGACACAGACACGCGGATTTCAACTTCACGTCCCCGTCCTTCCAGACGCGTTTGAATTCCGCCTCCACGGCGGCCGCCTCCTTGTTCTTCTTCTGCAGTCGCAGCGCCCGGCCGAGGCCGTAGAGCGCCCAGCCGTTGTCGGGAAGCCTTGCGAGATCCTCGCGAAAGACCGCCTCCGCCTCCGCGAAGCGGCCCGCCTGCAGGAGGGCGGCGCCGAGCGGGTGGCGAACCGGCTGGATCCAGTCGGGCGGCTCGTCGTAGCGAAGAGCGTCTTCGCGCTTCGCTCCCTCGCGCAGCGCGGCGATCCCTTCGTCGATCTTCCCGCTCCGGAACAGGATCTCGCCGTTCATCACCTGCTCGGCCACGTCGAGTATGTCGGAGCCCGAGTTGTTCCCGAAGGTCGCTTCCGCGGGCACTTTCGCACGGGCCTCGCGGAATGCCGTCTGCTCGCGGCGCGCGGACTCCACGTCATCCTTCGCGGCGTATGCCACCGCGCGTGCGTAGTGCTGCAGCGCCCGCGAGATCGGCACGAAGTCGGGGAACGCCGGCTCGGCGAGGATGTCGTTCCATTTCCCGAAGCGCATCATCACCTCGAGCGGCATCGCCATGAAGCCGTCGGCCCACGGGTTTTGCCTGAAGAACTCCAGCGGGATGTCGGAGACCATCTTCCGGATCGTCTTCATCGCGAGTACGCTCTGCCCCGTCATCATCGCGCCGTAGGTGAGCATGTGGTGGTTGTGCGACATGTAAAGGCGATAGAAGCCCTGCTCCGCCGCCTTCGCGGCGTAGGAGGCGTCCGCCTTCATCGCCTTGTCGTTCGCGGCGATCGCCTGCTGCCAGCGCCCGCGGCGCACGTCGATGTGCGACGGCATGTGGACCAGGTGCCCCAGGCCCGGCTGCAGGTCGCGCAGCGTGTCGGCGGCGCGGTCGGCCTTCTCCGGGTTGGGCGACGCCTCGACCGCGTGGATCATGAGGTGGTTCGCGAGCGGGTGCTTCGGGTCGAGCGCGATCACGGCCTCGAGTGTCGCGACGAGCTCCTCGGTGCCCGGCTGCGGCTTTCCGTCCGCCATCCAGAGATCCCACGGCCTGAGGTCGGCGAGCGCCTCGGCGAAGAGCGCGCCGACGTCGGCATCTTTCGGATTGGCCTCCCACACCTTGCGCATCGCGTCGGCGTAGGCCTGGTCGAGCGGTTTGCGGTCCTCGGGCTGCGGGTCGGCGTAGCGCCGCACGAGTGCGTCGATCAGCGCGCGCTCCACCGGCGTGCCTTCGCTTGCGGCGGCCATCGCAAGTCCCGTGGCCTTCCAGGCCGCGGCTGCGCGCTCGGGAGGAACGACCGGGTTGTTGATGTGTGGCCCGTTCGCGTACGCGACGCCCCAGTGCGCCATCGCGCACGACGGGTCGAGCTTCGCGGCATGACTGAACGCGCGAATCGCCTCGTCGTGATTGAACGCGTAAACGAACGCGAGCCCCTGGTCGAAGTAGCGTTGCGCCTCCGGTGTAGTCGTCGTCACCTTGCGCGATAGCCCGCCGAGGCCGTCGAAGAGCGGTGGCGCCTGCGCGATGGCGGGCGACTGAGCCGACGACGCGCTGCTCCCCGTGAGGAGCGCCATTCCGAGGAGCAGACAGAGATAGATCCTCCGCATACGAGACTCCTTTCCTCGAGACGAGGCCGTCAGATTGTGATGATGCGGAGAGGATACACCAGGGTGGGAACGGGGAGAACGCGGGGCTGCTCGGTGAGAGGCCCCGAGTCCGAACGCGGTTCGATCGCACGATGGGGGAGTCCGCCGGCTCCCAGCCGGCGATGTACCCGTGGCGCGATCTCGAACCCGCCGCCGCACATTCCTTCGTGCCTCTGGTCACGTCACTTCCGTACCGAGGGCATTAGATTGACAGTCGAACAACCAAACTCCGGAGTCACGCCATGATCGGTCGGACGGTCGGGCATTATCGCGTCCTCGAGCACCTCGGCGGAGGCGGCATGGGCGTGGTGTACCGCGCCGAGGACACGAGGCTCGAGCGGATGGTGGCGCTCAAGTTCCTGCCGCCGGAGCTGACACGCGACGAGGAGGCGCGGAAGCGATTCCTGCGCGAGGCGCGAGCGGCCTCACAGCTCGATCACAACAACATCTGCACGGTCTACGACGTTGGCGAGGCGGACGGGCAGACCTGGATCGCGATGGCGTACTACGACGGCGAGACGCTGAAAAAGAAGATCGAGCGTGGGCCGATGGGGCTCGGCGAGGCGCTCGCGATCGCCGTGCAGATCGCACGAGGTCTCGGCAAGGCGCACGCCTCGAGAATCGTTCACCGCGACGTCAAGCCGGCAAACGTGATGGTCACGGCCGACGGAGTGGTGAAGATCGTCGACTTCGGCCTCGCGAAGCTGACCGACGCGAGTCTCATCACGCAATCGACTCAGACCCTCGGCACGCTCGCCTACATGGCCCCCGAGCAGATCCGGGGCGAACCGGTGGGGCCGCAGGCCGACCTGTGGTCGTTAGGCGTCGTGGTGTTCGAGCTGCTTGCCGGGCAGCGGCCGTTCCGCGGTGAGTACTCGCAGGCAATCGCGTTTTCGATTCTGAACGAGCAACCCGTATCGCTCGCCGAGCTGCGTCCCGACGCTCCGGCGGAGCTGGAGCGGGTCGTGAGGAAGCTGCTGCGGAAGGATCCGTTGCAGCGCTACCAGAACGCCGACGAAGTCATCGCGGAGCTGGAGGCGCTACGCTCTCCGGGCTCGGGCTCGGGGAAGTCGGGCCCGCGGGCAATGCGGGAGCGCGAGGCGCTGCGCGCAGGGTCGCGGCTTGGGCCGTATGAAATCGTCGAAGCGTTAGGTTCCGGCGGCATGGGCGACGTTTACCGGGCACGCGACACGCGGCTCGACCGTCAGGTCGCGATCAAGGTGCTGGCGCCGGAATTCTTCGACGACACCGAGAGGAGACAGCGCTTCCAGCGCGAGGCGAGGACGATCTCGTCGCTGTCGCATCCGAACATTTGCACGCTGTTCGACGTCGGCGAGCAGGAGGGGATCGACTACCTCGTCATGGAGTGTCTGGACGGCGAGACGCTCGCGGATCGGCTGATGAAGGGCCCGCTGCCGCTCGGCGACCTGCTGAAGACCGGCATCCAGATCTGCGAAGCGCTCGGTGCCGCACACCGCCAGGGAGTCGTGCATCGCGATCTCAAACCGGGCAACGTCGTGCTGACGAAGTCTGGCACGGTCAAGCTGGTCGACTTCGGTCTCGCGAAGGACCTGGGTGCGATCACGGCCGCGCCGGCCAGGCGGAGCTCGCCACCGCCCGACAAGCCGCTGACGGCCGAGGGCGCGATCATCGGGACGCTCGCCTACATGGCGCCGGAGCAGGTGGAAGGGCGTGATGCCGACGCGCGGAGCGACATTTTTGCCTTCGGCGCGATCCTCCACGAGATGGCGACGGGAAGACGCGCGTTCGAGGGGGCAACGAGGGCGAGTCTGATCGCGGCGATTCTCACGGCAGAGCCGAAGCCACTCCCCGAGCTTCGGGTGCACGGGGCGAGCTCGTCGGGCAATGACCGAAACCTTGCAGCGGTCGAACGTGTCGTCCGGCAATGTCTCGTGAAGGATCCCGAACGTCGCCGGCAGAGCGCGCTCGATGTTGCGAACGAGCTTCGATGGACTTCGGAGAAGGGCGCGGAGACTGAAGCTGCCGCGCCAGGTGGGGCCACGGATCTCCTTCGATGGCGCACCGCATCCGGGATACTCGCCGTAGTCGCCGCAGCGGCGATCGGTCTCGCGATCTGGTCGGCCTCGCGATCGACAAGACCGTCACGATCGGCGCCCGAGCCGGCTCCGAAGCTCGTACGCCTGACCTGGGAGCTGGGGAACAAGTCCAGAGCGTGTGTTTCCCCGGATGGTTCCAGCTTCGTCTTTGCGAGCGAGGTTTCCGGTAATCAGGATCTCTATCTGAGACGAGTCGGAGGAGAGAACTCGATCAACCTCACGAAGGATCACCCGGGGAGCGACGAGCAGCCAGCTTTCTCGCCCGACGGGCAATCGATCGCGTTTCGTTCCGAGCGCGACGGGGGCGGAATTTTCATCATGGGCGCGACGGGCGAGTCCGTCAGGCGCCTTACGGACTTCGGTTTCGACCCCGCATGGTCACCCGACGGCACGCGGATCGCGTTCAGCGGCGAGAGCTCGCGCGCTCGACTCGTCTACGGGCTCAGTGGCCTCTGGGTCGTGGACGTCGCTTCGGGCGTGCGCACGAAGATCCACGATGGACTGGCGATTCGTCCTGCATGGTCCCCGTCCGGCACGAGGATCGCATTCCACACCATGATGACCGGGGAGGGGCGCTCGATCCTTTCATTGCCAGCAGTCGGAGGGGCCACGAGCGTACTCGTTTCAAATGGTGTCGGGGTCGAATGGACTCGGGAGTGGGTCTGGTTCTCTCGCGGCGGGAATCTCCACCGGGTTCGTGCGAACGAAGCGACGGGGAGGGTGATTGGTGAGGAAGAGCGCGTCACGTTCTCTCCGACTCAGCTCTACGGTCCGTCGGCTGCCGCGGATGGCCGCCGAATCCTCCTGAAGGCGGAGTCGATTTCGGTCGAGATCCTGACTCAGGAGTTCGACCCTGCAACGGGACGAATCTCGAACGAGCCGAAGGCGATCGTCGGTGGCGTGCGACCGTTCGGTAACCGCATCTATCCATCGCCCGATGGAGATTGGCTGATGATGCAGACGTACGAGTCCTTCGCCCCGAACATTCTGCTGATTCGGATCGGTACCGGCGAGACCCGACTTCTCACGACCAGCGGTGTCGGCAGGGGTGCGATGCACTGGGCCAACGACTCGTCCCGCGTCTATTACTCGCTTCCAGGGTCGGGAAAGAAGCGAGAGATCTGGAGCATCCGCACTGATGGCAGTGGAAGAGAGCGGGTGGTCTTTGCTGGGGACGAGGGTCTGGTGTGGCCCGTCGTGTCGCCCGACGGGACGTTGCTCTGCGCAGGGGATGCCGGGAAATCGGTCGACTATCACCTCTTCGATCTCACGCTCCCTGTCGAGAAGCGTGTACCGATTGCGCTGCCACCACTTCCCGATGGGCGAAGTTTCCAGGCGCACCAGTTCTCACCGGATGGGAAGTGGATCCTCGGATCTCCCTACGCCGGGAACGCCGCCAGGCCGGATCTCAAGGTGATCCTCTATGACGTGAGTCGGAAGCTGTACCACGAAGTCTGCGGACTCGACGGCAACTACTGGGAGTGGTCGCTGGACTGGTTCCCCGATTCGCGGCGAATCCTGCTATGGCGGTCGGGAGAGAGTGAGTTGAAGATCCTCGATCGAACGACTGGCAGGCTCACGAGTGCCGGGACCATGCCCGAGGGCCTGACGAACATCGCGCTCGCTCGCGACGGGCGCTCGATCTACTTGAGGCGACCGACGACGCAGG
>JAMPYE010000164.1 GCA_023700825.1 Thermoanaerobaculia bacterium
CTGCGTAGAGTGGTGATTCGTGCATCGGGCACCTCCTTGATCCGCGAAGGTACCAGCCTTCGCGTTAGGTATGCCCATATGCGTATCAGACCTTCGTTCTTCTGCCGTCGGGCCTCCGCTCTACCACCTGTAGAGTGACGCTTCTCAAGTTTCCATCCCGAGGAGGTTTTGGGCGAGTTCGAGCCGATTTCGGGGGCATTCTCTCGAATTCCTCGGGATTTCGCGCATTCCGAGGGATTCTTGGAGCATGGCGCGAGCACTTCGGATCGAGTACCCCGGCGCGGTGTACCACATCACTTCACGCGGCAACGAGCGACGCGACATCTTCATGGACGACGAGGATCGCGAGCGCTTTCTCGAGCTTCTCGGCGAGGCAGTCTTGCGCTTCGGCTGGATCCTCGCGGCGTACACGCTGATGACGAACCACTTCCACCTCGTCGTCGAGACGCCGTCGCCGACGCTCTCGCGCGGGATGCAGTGGCTCAACGGCACGTATGCCGCCTGGTTCAATCGCAAGTACGGGCGGTCGGGCCATCTTTTCGGCGACCGCTTCCACGCGTTCATCGTCGAGAAGGAGGCGTACTACCTCGAGCTGCTCCGCTACGTCGCGCTGAACCCGGTGCGGGCGAAGATCGTGGAGCGGCCGGAACAGTACCGCTGGTCGAGCTACCGCGCGATGGCCGGCTACGTGGCGCCGCCCGAGTGGCTGAACGTGAGCGAGCTCGCGGAGTTCTTCGGCGCGGCCGAGGATTGGCGTGGGAACTTCCGGACGTACGTCGAGGAGAGGCTGACGAGCGAGGAACGGCTGTTCGACTGTGTGCAGCGGCAGATCTACCTCGGGACGGAAGCCTGGATCGCGTCGATGCGGACGGTGATCGAATCGAAGCCGCGGAGCGACGCGCACCCGCGCGCGCAGTGCGAGGTGGGGCGGCCGAAGATGGCGAAGATCGTCGACGCGGTGGCGACGGCCTTCGGAATGTCCGCGCGGGAGATTCGGCGCGGGCACGGAGGCGCAGCACGAATGCTCGCGGCGTGGCTCGGCTGGCGTGAAGGACTGCACCGGCTGCGCGCGATCGCCGCGGAGCTGCAGCTGCAGAGCGCGGGCCGCGTGAGCGACCTCGTCCGCATGGCAGCTCGGGCGCTACAGGGCGACCCGACGCTGCAGCGCCGGCTAGAGGCGGCGTACGCCGGGCTGGGCTGAGGCGGAAGGCGGGTCACGGGGCAAGCAATGACGATGCGCACGAGTGTGACGTCATCGACGTCAGGGTGGAGGCGCGCGCAACTGCGCACCAGGAAGCCCGGACGACGCGGGCGGTGCAGCTACGATCCTCATTCCCCATCCGCACTTGGACGGGAACCGCTGGCCCGCCAACCCAACCCGTCCCATGACGTTGCACAGGAACGCGCAGGAATGTGACGTGAGGTCTGCCAAATAGGTTTAGCGACCTTGCCGTGGTCGTTTAGCCGCGGTAAGGCACAGAAGAACGCAGAAGAACGAAGCTCTGACCCCGCGACCCGCTCTGACCCCGCGACCCGCGACCCCCCTCCGCGACCCCCGGGCAATCGCGAATGGCGACTACCTCTGCTCGAGGCGGCCCCGCGCGGCGATGTAATCTACGTAGGCCTCCGAGAGCGCGTCTTTGGGTGACGCCGGAACTTCGCTGTTGCGAGTGATGTCGAAGTCCTGCATCACGATGTCGTCCGACGCCTTCGACGGATCACTCCAGCTCGGCGGATCGAGCACACCATCAGGGCCGGGGGAGACGATGCGGTTCAACCGGCTCGAGGGCTCGATCTCGACGTTGTACCGGCGTCCCCAACCGTCCGTCCGCGGGACCGACGCGATGAGGTCGGGCTCGAGCAGTTGCGCGAGATCACTCATGCTCTTGACGGCCGGCAGGCTGCCCTTGGTGACTTCGTAGGTGAGGGCGGCCGAAGCGATCGAGCGGAGATCGGAGATGGTCTTCTGCTGAGGCGAAACCGTGCGCATCGCTTGCATGTGGTCGCGGAGTGTGCCGCCCGCCAGCTCCTCCGCGGCCGCGACGGCCCAGTCGGCCGGAGAGCGGACGAGCTTTCCATCGCGCAGCACGATGTCGTCGGCAGCCGACCGGGTCGCGCCGGGCGTCGACCAGCTCCGGCGGTCGAATCGGCGATCCGCTCCCGCGGCCGCAACGACATACCCGCCCGATGGATCGCTCTCCACGTGGAGAGGCGTGCTCCAGCCGTCCTTCAACTCGTCCGTTAGGGCGTCGCTCCCGAAGCGCACGCGAGACAACTCCGCCGGAGTCGCCACACGCGGCAGCGCTCCATGCTCGGCCTTCAGACTTTCGAAGATGAGAGCGGTGTCATAAACGACGGCCAGAGTGCTCAGAACGCCCGCGATCTCCTCACGCGAGCTTCCACCCTGCGCGAGCTCGTCACCGCGACCGTTCTTTGCGCACCCGGTCAGTGGCACGCAGAGCAGAGCAACAAGGGCCACACACACGTTGAAGTGCATGCAGGAAATTGTAGATCGATCCGGCCCAATCCAATTGAACTGAAGGCCGGTCTTGGCGGAAGGCTGCGCGCGAACGACGGACTCTGGATGAGCTCTACGCAGGAGATCAACTGGCGGGTCCAGGAGTGGGCCGCTCCGGCTTCGGGGACACTTCACGGGGCAAGGCGCGAGAGTCTCCTCTGTGGACTCGCGATGACTGTCTCTGTCAGGTGTGACAAAATCGCCGCTCGCGCATCTGTATGGGAATGAGTTCGAATCGGCCTTTTCGAGCGGCGGTTCTCCTTGTGCTCGTCCTGCTCCTGGCGGGCGGCTGCGCGTCGGTGCCCGTCGCGGAACCACCCGCCCGCCCGTTCATCACGCTCGAGAGCGAGGCCGGCTCGCCGTACTGGCGCGCGACCTGGCACCTTGCCGAGCCCGCGACCGAGCTCGTCTTCGAGCGCCGTGCTGCAGAGTTCCGCAGAGGGGTGTTCGAGGTCCTCACGCCCGGCTTCACGCTGGAGAAGCGTGGGGATCGCGAGGTTCTCCGGACGAGCGGCGCGCCGTCGCGGACGATCACGGTCCGCTTCCCGGTGTACACCCGATGGCTCGAGAAGGAATACGAGTTCTTCCGGACGTTCTCGGATGGCAGCGTCTCGATCTACACAGGTCACCTTCTCGCGCGGCCCGTCACGGACGGTGACGACTGCGGCGAGTGCGTCATCCGCGCGTACCGTCTCGTCGGCCCTCCCGGTGTCCCGGTCGTCGTCGACGGGCGTGTCCATGCATCGCCCATGGCCTGGTTCTATGACGAGGGGCAGGGAACGTACGTCTACATCGGTGCGATCGAGCCCGTCGAGACGCCCGAGATGATTCTCGTCGTCGATCCCGCGCTTCCCGACTGGCTCGAGGACGAGACGAAGCGCGCGTTGCCTCGGCTCTTCTCGCTCTACTCCGAGCGATTCGGCGTCGTGCTCCCCGTGCGTCCGACTGTGTTGTTCAACTACGTCGAAGGGGAGTCGTCCGGCCACTCGAGCGGTGGAGGCGTGCTCCCCGGGATGATCCAGCTGACGGCCGAGGGGCGTGCATGGGGCGAGCGCTCCGACGACGCGATGCGGCATCTGTTTCACTTCCTGGCCCACGAGGCAGTGCACCTGTGGAACGGGCAGGTCGTGAACTACCCCGATTCCGAGGACTCGTGGATGCACGAGGGGTCGGCGGACGCGCTGGCCGAGCGCACGCTGCTCGAACTCGGCCTGATCGACGAAGCGCGCTTCCTCGAATACCAGTCGGCTGCCCTGAACGAGTGCCGAAGGGGGCTCGCGGGGTTTCCCCTCCGCGAGGCGGGAGAACGCGAGGCGTTCGACCTCTACTACTCGTGCGGCAACGCGCTCGCGCTCGCGACCGAAAGACTGTCAGGCGGGGACGACCTCTTCGGGTTCTGGAGGCGACTGATCGGGCGGGCGCTCGAATCGCGCACGTACGGCGCCGATGACTACTTCGCGGTCCTGGAGTCGCTCGGCGCCGGCGTCGCGGACATCGGCGCGATGCGCGCGTTCGTCGAGTCGGGCGCGAGGCCTGGCGACATCGTCGATCTTCTGTCCCGCGCCGGCGTCGCGGTCGCCGAGGTCGACGACCCGCCGCAGGCCTATGGCCAATCGGTCGCACGCGCAGCTCTCTTCGCGCTGATGGCGGAGCACTGTCGGGGGAGCTACGGCTTCAACATGAGCCCGAAGGGGATGAAGCTGGCCGCGACGCTCGACTGCGGGACGATCCCCGGAGGCACGACCGTCACTCACATCGGCGGTCGCGACGTGCTGCGCGAAGGTCACAGGGTCGGCGACCTTTTTCACGAGCGATGCGGAACCGATCGCCCGATCCGTCTGACGATCCTGCGCGAATCGGGAGAGGTGGACGAGGTCGAGATCGCTTGCGCGACGAAATCGCCCGCGCGACCACCGTACGTTCGCATCGTCGAGCAGTGATCCCGGACGACGATGACACGACCGCGTCGGGGAGGGCGTGCGCTGTCGTCCGCCCCGCGAGCCCTGGCTGCCGCGGGATACTGCGTGGCCGCCGATGACCGGGGTCGTCGCTTCTGTTTCCCGTCAAGCGCGCTGCTCGCGGAGGCCCGGCCAGGTGGCTTGCCCAGGTCTGCAAGACCTCAGTCCGCGGTGATGGCGCTCGAGACCTCGCTGAGAGCGCGAGTGAGATAGTGATGGTGGTCGCTATCGACGACGATCAGTCGCGCTCCGGATGCGCGCGCAAGTTTCTCCACGGTTTCGAGTGGCGTCACGACGTCCTGCCGCCCGTGAACGAAGACGACGCGGGGGCCGATCGCCTGCACTGGCGTCGCGATTGGGTTGTGCATCATGATGCCGACCGCGCCGTCGACCGATCCCAGATCGTGCAGGACGGAGTCGCGCACCACGTCGGGCGGCCGGCTTCGGTCGAGCGCCGGAAGGACGCGACGAAGGGCCGGGCGGAACGCGCACATGGCCGTGCACGTCGCAACGGCGAGTGGGCGATTCGCGAGGAACGTCCACCCGAGCGTCGACATCGATTTGATTCTCTCCCTCGCCTCGGATTCGGATCCCCACACCGGCGTTCCGAGAAGCACGACGCGTCGCACCTCTCCGGGCCAGGTCGCAGCGTAGTTCGCCGCGATGACCGTGCCGAACGAGTGCGCAACGAGCGTCACATCGTGAGTCGCATCGAGCGCGACGAGAGTCCGGCGCAGTGCGGCCAGCTGGTCTTCGAGGTCGTAAGGGCTGTCCTCGGGCCATGGTGAGCGGCCGAAGCCGAGCTCGTCGACGAAGATCAGGCGATGAGTTCCCGCGAGGGAATCGAAACTGCCGTCCCAGAAGCGCGTCGAGCACTGCATTCCGGGCAGGAAGACGATCGGAGGTCCGCTGCCACGGCTTTCCGTGTAGAGGCGATCCCCGAGGTAGAGACGTGCGCGGCGCTCACGTTTCATGTCGAGCATCGCGGCGACGTGGACGGCGGCGACGGCGACGATCGTCGCGCCGGCGAGTCCCAGGAGGACTTTCGTGCGACGCCTCATGCCACCTGCTTCGTTGTCCGGGGGCCGTACGGCTCCCGGACCGCCTTATCCGGAGGGTGGGTCATGACGTAGTCACCGCGAGGTCTCATCGCATTCCTTGTCGGGTGGGCGCGGTCCAGGGTTCCGAGAGTCGGACCTTCTGTTTCCACGGAGTCCTGCGCTCGCGCCGCCGTTCGTCGAACCGTCATGGGCACGGTCCCGGGGATTGGTCCCTATGTTGCGAACATAACACCGATCACCGCGCCCGCATATGGAAGCTGCCGAAATCGGTGTGCGATTCGCCTGCACGGTGCTCGGCTGCGGACCTCAATTGGCCCTAACCCCAGCAGGAGGATGGCCATTTCACACAAGAGCCCCGAAGGCGTACGTGTCCTCGCGTGTCCGCTTCTCGCAAAGCGGATTTCCCTTCTTCTTTTCGTGGCGGGCTTCGGCCTCGCGGTCGAGGCGCAGCGCGGCTCCACGGTGAGGACGGCGGGCAACATGACCGTCGGCCGAGCCGGAGATACCGCGACTCTGCTCCAGGACGGAAGGGTGCTGATCGTTGGTGGACTGGACGAGGCGACCGCCGAAATCTACGACCCGTCGACTCGCCGGTTCTCTCCGACGGCGTCGATGCGCGCGCGGCGGTGGCTCCATACGGCGACGCTGCTCCCCGACGGGAAGGTTCTGATCGCGGGTGGACGGTCATCGATTCCACCGGAGGTGTTGACCGCGCCGACGGAGCTTTACGACCCGGTCACCAGAGCGTTCTCTCGGGCTGGCAACCACGCCTCGCCAGGAACGCTCGATCGGTCGGGAGGTCCCCTCTGGCCGAGGGCGAACCTTCTCCCGGACGGACGAGTGCTGATCATCGGCGACAATCCGGCGGACTTGACGATCCCCAAGCTGGCGCCTTCAGCCTAACTGGAGGCTTCGCCAGTCCGGAGTTCGGACATGGCATCTACTGGCATCAGGCGACGTCGCTGAGCGACGGGCGCGTGCTCGTGACTGGCGGCAACGACGACTGGACGTGCGGCGGGTTCGCGAGGGCCGAGCTCTACGACCCGGCCACCGGACAATTCCGCGGCGTGGGAACCATGACGGAGTCGCACGACATCCATACAGCCGCGCTGCTGCCTGACGGCAAGGTTCTGATCGCCGGCGGCGGCGGGTTGAACTCTGCCGGGCTCTACGGGCTTTCAGAGCCGGGTGGACGCTCGAGGGGCGTTCGTCGCTGAGGCGTCCGTTGGCGATCCGGAGCTCACGTGAGAAGGCCGGCTCCCGTGGTCGGCAGCTCCCGTTGCCGGAAAGCAATGCACCGGTGGACGCGGGAATCAACACGCCGGTCGTGCCCTGACAGTCGAAGGGAGCTGCGGATCACAGCCTGTCTGGTGACCGCGAACTGAGGCCGCCATCTCCACCGCGGAGGATCGCGTCAGAGCTCGACGCCGTTCTCTAGGCGGCCACAATCCGGGCTGTAGTGGCTCAGCAAGTCCCGTCCGGATCAGCGTGTCGCCGGCACTGAGCGCTTTCCCCGGTGTACGAGGGTCAGCATGAATCCGGCGACGAATCCGCCGATGTGCGCCATGTACGCGACGCCGCCGGTATCCGAGGTGTTGGCGAGGGAGCCGATGCCGCTGAGGGATTGAAGAACGATCCAGAGCCCGATCACGACGACGGCGGGCACCTGGATCACCCGCTGTCCCTGCAGAACCTTTACTCGCCCCTGGGGGAAGAGAAGGATGTACGCGCCCAGGACTCCGGCAATCGCTCCCGACGCTCCCAGGTTAGGCACACTCGGCCCGATGCTGAACGCCAGCAGCGCGAAGGCGGCGAGCCCGCATATCAGGTGGAAGATCGTGAACTTGACGTGGCCGAAGTGCGTGGCTGGGGTCGGAGCTCCTGTTTTCTTTCGGGGGTGCAGCAATCGGCTGTGACCCCCCGCCGGCAGCCTCCAAAGGGGCGTGGCTTCGCCCCGAATTGTCCCGCCTGATGTTTGCCGATCGCGCTCAAATGGAAGGCCGCAACCCGCCGAGTTCGGAAACGGCGCTCGGGTGCGACGCCGTTCGGAAATCAATCGGCCCCGCGGATCGTATCGAGTGTCGTACACCACAATCCGGATCACGCCTTTCCGCGCGGATGCGGAGGCGTGTCGCTTCATTGGAAAGGAGGAACTCCATGCGATCCGTTCTTCTCGTCCTCTCGCTTCTCTCCCTCGTGTTCGTCGGCGCCGGGCCTGCCGCTTCGACGGCGACCCTCGAGTGGTCGATGAACGCAACCATCATCGAGGCCTGCAGCTGTCCGATGTTCTGCCAGTGCTTCTTCAACACGCAGCCGGCGCACCATGCCGAAGATCATGCGGGGCACGGTGCAGGCCGCTACTGTCTCGGGAATCTGGCCTATCGTGTGAACAAAGGGAGCTACGACGGCACGAAGCTGGATGGCGCAAAGTTCTGGATGGCCGGCGACCTCGGGTCGGACTTCTCGAAAGGCGAGACCGAGTGGGCGATCCTCACTTTCGACCCTTCGGTGTCTCCGAGGCAGCGCGAGGGAATCCTCGCGATTCTGCCGAAGATCTATCCGGTGAAGTGGAAGTCTTTCACCGTCGGGGCAGACGCGCCCGTGGAGTGGAGCGCGTCGAACGAGACGGCGACCGCGCGGCTCGACGCCGGGAAGCGCGCCGAGGTCGTGTTGGGCCGCTTCGCCGGAATGACGAGTGAGCCGGTGGTCATCAGGAACCTCCGATACCTCGGTGCCCCGCGCAACGACGGGTTCATCCTGATGCCGAATCAGGTGGAGGCTTGGAGGGGCGACAAGGCATTCGAGTTCAAGGGAACCAACGGATTCATGGTCACGATCGATATCAGCTCGCGCGACGCGATATGATCGCGCCTCACCAACCCCAATCAGGAGTCCAAAGGAGACGACGTCATGCCGAGATTCGTCATCGAGAGGAACATTCCGGGAGCCGGCAAGCTCTCCCCGTCCGAGCTCAAAGCCATCTCGCAGAAGTCGTGTGCCGTGCTGGCCTCGATGGGCCCGTCGATCCAGTGGGTCCACAGCTACGTCACAGACGACAAGATCTACTGCATCTACATTGCCGATGATGAGGTTGCGGTCCGAAAGCACGCGGCGACGGGGGGATTTCCCGCCGACCAGGTCTCCCAGGTGCGAACGATCATCGACCCGGTCACCTCGGAGTGACGCAGCGTCGGGGCGGGAAGGCCGGCGGGCCCGCCCCGGCCGTGTCGCGGAAACAACTCAGGGCGTGCCGGGCCGTGGCTCGAGCCACGGCCCGATC
>JAMPYE010000165.1 GCA_023700825.1 Thermoanaerobaculia bacterium
GCCGGTCGACCTGGTTTGCGACGACCCGTCGATCACGATTGCGTCACCGTAAAGCACCGGAAGCGGAGACAGCGGTCGGATCGTAAAGTAGCCCGACGCCGGAACAGGGGGAGCGATCGCAAACTCGATGGTGCAGGGGCGGGCACATCCACCCGAATTCACTGCATCGAAGCCGGAGCGAAGCGATCCCGGACCGCTGTCGGCGGTCGTGGTCACCTGGTAGGTCGCGGCATCAGCTCCGTACGAGAAGGCTGCGAGGAGAACGAGGCAGGCAAACAGTCGGGTGGACATGGAACCCTCCGAAGCGCTGCTGCGCTTCATCGATGGATACTACGCCCGTTCGCGCATCGCCGTCGGTGGCGCTGCGAGAAACTCTTCCAACGCGGGGAAGAAGGCATGGCGAGCGCGAGGGCGGCGCTGCGCGCCGCCGCGAAAGCTTTGCTTTCGCACTCCACATAGGCGGTGCGCTACGGATGGGTCGATTCCGCGACGGGCGATTTCGCTGCCTTGGGAGGATTAGCGACAACGCTTCGTACCAACTCCACGACCACCTCGACCAGCTTCGGCGCGATCGGGAGATCGTTACGGCTGTACGAGGCCACCTGCTCTGCCTGGTCCTTGCCGACCAGCTTCAGCACGTGATTCATGCCTTCGATGATCGCCAGCTTGGCGTCGCCCTTCGCCTTCGCCAGCGCGTGGGCCTCGTCCACCGGAACCTGAATGTCGGTCGTACCCTGGACGATCAGGACCGGAATCTCGAGCTTCGCGATCTCGGCCGCGGGATCGTGACGGAACCAGGAGATGAGATAGGGCTGCACGCTCGGCCGGTAGAGTGCGGCCAGCGCCGCAGGTGGATCGGCGACGGTCCTGCCGGCGACGAGCTCGGTCAGCGCTCGCTCGTTCGCCTCGGCGAGCTCGGCCGGAAGTTTGCCCGCGAGTTGCGCGCGGATGAGGTCGGCCGCAGGGCGGGCGGTGCCCGCGATGGAAATGAATCCGTTCGCGCCCGCCGCGCGCGCCGCGAGCATGCCGATCAGCGACCCTTCGCTGTGGCCGATGACGACGACGCCGGAGAAACGCGGATCGTCCTCGAGGAGCTCGATCCATCCGCTGGCGTCGTCGACGTAGGTGTCGAATCGCAGGTCGGCCTCGACCGCTCCGGCCGCAGCACTCTCGCCGATGGCCCGCTTGTCATATCGCATCGAGGCGATGCCGCTCGATGCGAGTGCCTCCGCGAGCATCTTCAGGCTGTCGTTAGGGCCCGACAGCAGCTTGTTGTTGCCGTTGCGATCGGTCGGGCCGGAGCCGGCGATGATCAGGGCGACCGGCATCGGTTGCTTCGCCGCAGGAACGAGGAGCGTGCCGTGAATCGTGCCGCCGGTCGCCTTCAGTTGCGCGGCCTCCTCGGCGCCTGACGCGGACGAGGCGATGAGGAGCAGGGCGAGTGTGGCGAATACTCTCTTCATTGAGATACCTCTTTCTTGTAGATCGCGTACGAGTAGATCACCGGCACGAGCGCCGCGAACATGACGGCTCCCAGCACCACCGACTGCGCGTGCTCATCACCGGCAAGCGGGGCCCCGACGGCGATCGCCAGTCCTCCCAGCATGAAGGTTCGCGCCGCGAGGCGATGGGTGCGGAACCACACGTCCTCGTCCGCCAGCGTCCACGGCGTCCGGACGCCGATGAAGAAGTTCCGCGGGACCTTGCTGAGGTAGTTGCCCATCACGACGAGCAACACGCCCAGGAGCACCGGCACGGCGATGCCCATGCTCACCGGATGGCCGAGAGCGACGGCGAGCGTGATGACGTGGAGGGCGAGCATGAAGAGGATGACGGTCATGACGATGGCCCGGAAGGCGCGCCCGCGCGCTTCGAGCTCGTAGCCTCGGGGGGAGATCCGGGGGAGAACCAGGAAGATCAGCGTGAGGATGGCCATCATGACGGGAAGGAGGAACGGCCCCCACGGCTTGGCCATGGTGCCATCGACCTCGCCCGCGGCGTTCCAGTGCGTGGGCATCTCCTCGGGCAGTTGCGAGTAGACGGCCATCGTTGCCACCACGGCTACGAGGAGAATGATGCCGATTGCGAACTTCATCGTTTGACTCCCTTCTTCTGTTTCGACCCACCGTTGGTGTCGAAGAGGTCGACCAGCATGGTCATCGCGTCCTCGAAGACGCTGGTGTTGAGCGAGTAGACGAGGAACTGCCCGCGCCGCTCCACGCGGACGAGCTCCGCGCTCTTGAGGATGTTGTAGTGGTGGGAGAGCGACCCCTTGGTGATCGGGAAGGCGTCCGAGAGCTCGCCGGCTGCCATCGGCTTCTGCCGGAGCATCCGCAGGATCTCCCGGCGAGTGGGATCGGAAAGGGCCTTGAAGATCTCCTGTGTCCTCATTTCGATAGTTTGATAGATATCAAAAGATCGACATGGTCGTCAAGGGGGTGTGGAGGGTGGATGCTGACCCCCATGGCGCGGACTGCGCCGCACCGCGCTGCCGTGCGATGCGGTGTTGTTTCCATGAGTTGACCCCCGCATCCTGTCGTCGCGCGGAATCTTCGTTTTGCTAAGATCAAAGCTTCCGCATCGATTCTGCTGAGCACGAGGCGCCGGGCCGGATTCGACCCGGCGCGCGCCTGGCGATTCGCTCCGCGGCGTATGAGGAGAGCGACGATGGCAAGCGAAACCTTCCCCCGATCTGGTCGACCCGAGGCAGTGCATCGCCGGCGACGTGGCGCGCTGACTGGTCTCGTTGCCCTACTGGCGCTCCTCGTATCAGGGTGCGCGAGCTCCATGAAGCACGGCGCTCAGGAGCACGCCGGCCATGCCCTGGGCTCGGTCGAGTTTCCAGTCAGCTGCTCGCGCGAGGCACAGGTCGAGTTCAATCGCGCGGTGGCGCTCCTGCATCACATGACATATCCACAGGCTCGCGAAGCCTTTCAGCGTGTCTCCGTCGTCGACCCGCGATGCGCGATGGCGCACTGGGGATACGCGATGACGCTGTTTCAGCCGCTGTGGCCGACGCGGCCGTCCCCCGCGGCCTTGCAGCGTGGATGGGAAGCGGTACAGCAGGCGAAGGCCCTCGAGCCGCCGACGGAGCGCGAACGGCTCTTCGTCGCCGCGGCTGAGGCGTTCTTCCTCGAGCCGGCGTCGTCGGACTACTGGCTTCGCATTCGACGCTGGGAAGCGGCCGAGGAAAAGGTCTACTCCGCGTTTCCGGACGATCCCGAAGCGGCCGCGTTCTTCGCGCTGGCACACCTCGCGACCGCACCATCGAATTCGATTTCCCGAGAGCATGCCGACCGCTCGGCGGGAATCCTGCTCCCGCTTTACGAGAGGAATCCCGACCACCCCGGTGCGATGCACTATCTCGTCCACGCCAACGACGTGCCTGGGCGCGAGCGAGAATCGCTCGAAATCACGCGCAAGTACGAGAGGGTTGCTCCACGTAATCCGCATGCGCTCCACATGCCGACGCACATCTACACGCGCCTCGGCGACTGGAACGGCGTGATCCGGGGCAACCTGCGCGCGGCGGAGGCGGCCCTCGAGTATCCAGCCGGGGAACACGGGGAGCTCGTCTGGGACGAGTTTCCCCACGCGATCGAGTATCTCGTCTACGCCTATCTCCAGAAGGGCGCGGACGACGAGGCCGCGGCGCAGTTGAAGAGGCTGCGCGATACCGAGCGCCTGGAACCGAGTTTCAAGACAGCGTTCCACCTCGCGTCGACACAGTCGCGGTTCGCTCTCGAGCGGCGCGCATGGAACGAGGCGCTGCTGATCGTTCCGCGGGAGCCGGCGACTCTCTCCTGGGACCGCTTCACCTGGCCGGAGGCCATCGCGCGCTTCGCGCACGGGTTAGGCGCCGCGCGCCTCGGCCGGCTCGATGAAGCCAGGGCGGACGGCGAGCGGCTCGCGGAGCTCGAAGTTGCGACCCGCAAGGCGCAGGAGGAGCTGTTCGCCAGGAACATCCGGGTGCTCGAGCTCGAGCTGAGCGCGTGGGTCGCGCACGCGAAAGGGCAGGCGGAGCCGAGCGTCGCGAGGATGAGAGAGGCGGCCGAGCTCGAGGCGACGACTCCGAAGCACGCCGTGACGCCGGGGCCGACGCTTCCCGCGCAGGAGCAACTGGGAGACCTTCTTCTGGAGCAGAAGCGGCCCGCGGACGCCCTCGTGGCGTACCAGCTCTCGCTGGAGCTCTATCCGAAGCGTTTCAACAGCCTGCTGGGGGCCGCGCGGGCGGCACGCGAGCTCGGTGACGAGGCCCTGGCGGGCAGCTTCTACCGGGAGCTGCTCGAAGTCGCCGAGGGGGGCGTGCGACGAAGCGCCTTGGACGAGGCGCAGGGATTCCTGGCTCAGCGGCGCTGATCGAGGCTCGTGGATGCGGATGACGGCGTCCGCCGGCGCAGCCGCGTTGGAAGGCATGGTTGTCGATGGTGGTCCAAGCTGTCGAAGGGGCCAGAGCTTCGTTGTTCTCGCGAAGGATGACCGTCGGCGGGACGCCGACGGTCCTGGCGGCGAGGCGCCGGCGCTACGGTTGCGGGTGCGTGAGTAAGTACGTCAGTGGTGCTTCACGTCTGCGGGGTCAGAGCTTCGTTCTTCTGTTGATCGAGACTTCTGAACCACTAAGGCTAGAGTCGTCAATACGTTGCATCAGGATCTCGTCATTCCGGCGTCGTGTCGCTCACCGGCACGCCCGTCGTGATGCGCCCAGGGATTGCGAGACAGTCTACCTATCGTAGATTTCAGAAGACCGAAGCTCCGACCCCAATCGCCAGAAGCTCCGACCCCAATCGCCAATCGCACTGACCCCAATCGCCAATCGCTAATCGCATAATCGCCATCGGCAATCGCGTTTGGAGCGTGAACGCGGCGCTGCGCTCCGCCGCGAAAGCGCTGCTTTCGCACTCCACATGGCCGAAGCGATGAGGCACAATCGGGAGCTCGTGAACGATAGCAGGGAGCAAGCGGTCCGGGAGACCGTGGAGCGGATCTACCGCGAGGAGTCGCGACGCATCTTCGCGACGCTGATCCGGCTCGTGGGAGACTTCGATCTCGCCGAGGAGGCGATGCACGAGGCGTTCGCGGCGGCGGTCGAGAGGTGGCCTGTCGATGGCATCCCGGAGAAGCCGTTCGCGTGGCTCGTGTCGACGGGGCGGTTCAAGGCGATCGACACGATCCGGCGGATGGCGCGATTCGAGTCGGACCCGGAGCGCGTCGCGCTCGCGACGGTCCCCGCGAAGGCGGACGAGACGATCGACGAGGAGCAGTTTCGCGACGATCAGCTGCGGCTCATCTTTACCTGCTGCCATCCGTCTCTACCGGCGACCACCCGAGTCGCGATGACGCTGCGCGAAATGTGCGGACTGACCACGGAAGAGGTCGCGCGCGCATTCCTGACGTCTCCGGCGACCATCGCGCAAAGGATCGTGCGGGGCAAGGCGAAGCTCCGCGACGAGCGGATCGCGTACCAGGTGCCGTCGCGAGACGAGCTGCCGACGCGGCTCGACTCGGTCCTCTCGGTGATCTATCTCGTGTTCAACGAGGGCTACTCGGCGCGCTCGGGCGACTCCGTCGTCCGGCACGACCTCTCCTCCGAAGCGATCCGCCTCGGGCGCGTGCTCATGGATCTGTTGCCCGATGGGGAAGTGGCGGGACTGCTCGCGCTGATGCTGCTGCACGACTCGCGGCGGAGGGCGCGCATCGACGCCGCCGGGGACCTCGTGCTGCTCGAGGATCAGGAGCGCACGCTTTGGGATCGCCCGACGATCGACGAAGGGCTGCGGCTGGTCGAGCGCGCATTCGCGTCGGGGGAAGTGGGAGCCTACACTCTTCAGGCCGCGATCTCCGGGGCGCACGCGACGGCGCGCGACGTTCGCGACACCGACTGGGGTCGCATCGTGGCGCTCTACGATCTCCTGCTTCGCGCGGAGCCGTCGCCGGTCGCGGAGCTGAACCGCGCCGTCGCGATCGCGATGCGCGACACGCCGGAGGCCGGTCTGCGCCTGATCGACGGAATCCTCGAGCGGGGAGAGCTCGCGTCATACCACCTCGCGCACGCGGCGCGGGCCGACCTTCTGCGACGGCTCGGGCGGAGCGCCGCAGCGAAGGTGGCGTACGAGCAGGCGCTCGCGATGTCGACGCTGGAGCCGGAGCGCCGGTATCTCGAAAAGCGGCTCCGGGAGCTCGGCTGAAAGAATTTTCTACGGGCCTGTCGAAATGACGCCCCGCCGTTCGACTACAGGGCAGAAGCACGGATTTCGAGACGAAACGAGGAGAAGAGCGATGAGATTCATTTGCCTGGGCTATGCCGATGAGACGATATTCAAGGAGATTCCCGAAGAGAAGATGAAGGGCTTCATGGAGGAGTGCTTCGTGTACGACGACGTGCTGCGCCGCGGCGGTCATTTCGTCGGCGGAGAGGCGCTGCAGCCGGCGAGCACGGCGGTCACGCTTCGCTTCCGCGAAGGAAAGGTCGACGTGACCGACGGGCCGTACATCGAAACGAAGGAGTACCTCGGCGGGATTCTTTTCCTCGAGGCTCGCGACCTGAACCACGCGATCGCGCTGATGTCGAAACACCCCGGCGTTCGCTTCGGCCCGTTCGAGATCCGCCCCGCCGACGTGGAGATCAACGCGCTCGTCAGGGAGCGTGACGAGCGCATTCGCGCGGAGCGCGCGGGCGGAAAGGCGAAGGGCTGAGCGCCTGAGAGCTGCAGGCGAGGGATATCGAGAGACCGAGAGGAGAGAACACGCGATGAGAGTCATGGTCATGGTGAAGGCGACGAGGAGCTCGGAGGCGGGAGAGATGCCGAGCGAGCAGCTCATGACGGACATGGGGAAGTTCAACGAGGAGCTGGTCAACGCGGGAATCATGCTCGCGGGCGAAGGGCTGCACCCGAGCAGCAGGGGCGTGCGCGTCCGCTTCTCGGGGAAAGACCGGGTCGTCACCGACGGACCGTTCGCGGAGACGAAGGAGCTCGTCGCCGGGTTCTGGCTCTGGAAGGTCGACTCGATGGCTCAGGCGATCGAGTGGGTGAGGCGATGCCCGAACCCGATGATGGAAGACTCCGACATCGAGATTCGTCCGCTCTTCGAAATGGAAGACTTCGGCGAGAGCATGAGTGAGGAGCTGCGCGAGCAGGAGGACCGCCTGCGGGCGCGAATCGAGGAGAAGTGAGTCGCCGGCTGGAGCCGGAAACGGTAGCGGGAATGCGAAACGCATTACCGAGGTACTATGAGGTATGGCACTACCGCAATCGAAGGTTACAGCGCAGGGACAGATCTCGGTTCCCGCCGAAGTCCGGCGGAAGCTCGGGATCGGGCCGGGCTCGGTCCTGGAGTGGGAGCAGGACGGCGAGCAGGTCGTGGTCAGGAGAGCGGGCCGATTCTCGTCGGTGGAAGTTCACGCGGCGATCTTCCCCAGGAAGCCCGCGCCCAGGAAGCTCGCAGACCTGAAGCGGGCGATCGGGCGACACGCGAAGGCGAAGCATGCGGGCCGTTGACACGAACGTGCTCGTCCGTCTCGTCACCCGCGACGACGTGAAGCAGGTCGCGGCCGCGGAGCAATTCGTGGCGAAGGGCGCGTGGGTATCTCATCTCGTGCTCGCGGAGACGACCTGGGTCCTCGGTGCCGCGTACGACGTCGACCATCGGGGGATCGCGACGGCGGTCGCGATGCTCCTCGACCACGAGACGCTGACGATCCAGGATGCGGATGTGGTCGCGGCGGCGCTCGGGCACTATCGAGTTCGGCCTTCGCTTGGCTTCTCGGACTGCCTCGTGCTCGAGATCGCGAGGCGGGCCGGACACCTGCCTCTCGGCACGTTCGACAGGAATTTGAGCAAGCTGGAGGGTGCCGAGCGCGTGTAGGCAAGTCGGCGTTCCACGAAGCAGTCATTCCAGGATGCGCTCCTGGCCGCGGCAGTGGCCATCTCCCGAGGCCTGCGCGTGAGCCTGGGGTGAGGGTTCTACGCTTTGAAGAGGGGCTTGTAGGTCTCCCGGTGCTGCCAGGCGACGAAGGCGTTCGCGAAGACGAGGAAGATGCCGAAGGGGAGTCCTTCCGGCGCCAGGAACACGCCGACGAAGAAGATGTTCACGATGATCGGCGCGATGAGAACCGTTGCGAGCGGAATGAATTTTCCGGAGACGAAGAGGGTGCCGCACACGAGCTCGAAGACTTTCACCGTCGGCAGCAGGTAGACCGACGCTTCGAGCCCGTCGTTGAACGTCTTCATCGAGCCGGTGAGCGGAGGGGGCGTGATGAGCTTGAAAAAGTAGGTGATGGACGCAAAAAGGAAGAGCAGTCCCATCAGCCAGCGCACGATCACGGTCGCGATCTTCATCGTTCCAACTCCTCGGAATTCGCTTCTCGCTTCGTTTGGATAGCCCAGTCTAACCGATTGAGGGATCGCGCGCTTCGCGGCGACGGCGGGCGCAAGCTCGTGACAGGCCACGCGAGCGGCCTCTCACTGTCTTCGTGAGCCATCCGGGTTAGGCGGAATCGCCGGGAACGAAGCAGGCGCGACTCGAGCTACGAGCCAGTCGCAGAGCGATGCATGCGCGGCGCTCGCGGGATCGAGGAACGCCATGTGGCCGCCGTCGCCGGGTTCCATGAACTCGATGCAGTCGCCCGCCTCCCGACTGGCCCGGCTGTAGCTTCGCGCGATCTCGACGGGAACGACATCGTCGGCCGTGCCGTGGATGACGAGCTGCGGCACCTTCAGCGGGAGCATGAGCAGGGGAGATGCCGACCGATAACGCGCGGGCCATTCGTCGGGTGTTCCGCCGAGCA